>JAQYUY010000099.1 GCA_028728195.1 Endozoicomonas sp. (ex Botrylloides leachii) | reverse complement strand
AGGGATGCTGTCGCTCTGTGAGACAGCTTTTTATCTTTTTGTACTTTAAGTACACGCTGTATAAAATCATTTGAATAGGTCATAAACGACATTGTCATATTTTTAGATGGCGCGTGCTATAACTCTTTCCTCACTTAGCACCCCTACTTTCCAAAAAAAATGCCAAGCCTAAAATAGGCATGGCATTTAAAATCAACGCAGAGAAAATATTATACCGGCAATCTTCTCTAACTACGCTATTGAGCTGGCCATCCGCATCCGAACACCAGCACCGTGTTCGACATCTTCGAAAAAACCCTGCTATTAATCATCATTGCGCTTTACCTTGGAGTTCAACTACGGATGCCCATTACAGTCAGAAAACACAATTGGTATTACATTAACTTGATGACTTCTCTTTACCCTTAATCTTCACATCAGCACTGGCTTTCAGGCTATCTAGGTATTCATTAAACAGATCTTGGCCATTACCTTCGGCAAGATACTGCCTTAAAGTCGCCATTTTTATTTCATCCTCCTTGGTATATTGGCCTGAATGTACAGCCGATAATGAAATTAAAACAACATCGCTATCAGGCAGCTCTGTAGATACTAATGTGGGTTTATCTTTTGATGGATGAGGCATGGCAAATGCCTTACTTACCAGCTGTCGAGGAATTCCTGACTGATTACGCCGTATTGCTTTCTTTTCTTCCCAACGTAAACCTTCCTGTTTAACTATTTTATCGGCATTTCCATCCCTAATAGCAGCTATTAACTGTTTGGCTTTTTCTTGTAGCTCCTCATTAGCTTTTTCCTTTTTAATAGAAGCAATAATCTTTGACCTGACTGTTTTCAAAGGTATAGCTTCGGGCATATGATGCTTTTTCACTCTAAGAACCACTGAGCGACCAGGTGCAATCTCAAGGACCTCACTATTTGCGCCAAGATTCAGGGTATCATCACTAAAAGCAGCCGCAATAACTTTTGGATTAGCGGTAATACCTTGACCCCCAGTACGACTAAACACTTTACTGGTATGTATCGTCAGGCCCAACTGCTCAGCAGGCTGAGCAAGATCAGCTGCTTCAAAACTAATATCTGCCAGCTGTCTACTTTGATCTTGGTATAGATCTTCAACTTTACGATTTTTTAATGAACTAACTATACTCGCTTTCAACTCAGCAAATGTAGGTAGCTTAGGTGGTTTTTCACTAATGATTTTAATGATCTGATAACCATAACGAGTTTTAACTGCACCGGATATCTCACCGACTTTAAGTTTCTTTACCGCAGAATCAAATTTAGGTCCATAAAAACCAGGTTTGTAAACGCCTATATCGCCACCTTTGTCAGCGGTTACTGGGTCATCAGAGAATGTTTTAGCTAGCTTAGCAAAGCTCTCACCCTGCTTGATCTTGTTCAGAACTTCTTCAGCGCGTTTTTTTGCTGCCTCATCACTGCGCTTGCTATTTATTGCAATGAGAATAGAAGCAATGCTTTCTTGATCTTGAACTTCTTGTTTCAACGCATCAATTCGAGCTTGATATTCTGAGTGTATATCTTCTTCGCTGAGTTTTACCTTATCAATCAATTTGGCTTTATCTAGCTCGATATAACTGATAACGACCTCTTCAGGTGTCATATAAGCATCTTTGTGCTCATTATAATAAGCTTTAATTTCATCTTCGGATGGTTTAATTTTGGCTCTTGCCTCTGCTGCAGGCAGCGTCAACCAAGCAATATCTCTAGTTTGATTTTCAAGAGAGCCCAGTTGCTTTAACTCAGCACCTGTCACAAATTCAGAAGCAGAAAAACCTGCACGCAACTGAGTTAACAAAACCTCTTTTCGAAGCATGTCTTTAAACTCAGCGGGCGTCATACCCAAGTTGCGTACCAGCATTTTATACCGTGCTTCATCAAATGTACCATTATCTTGGAGTTCAGGCATACCTACAATGATTCTATCTAGCACTTCAGAGCTGACATTCATGCCATTCTTTTCTGCATCTTGCAGCTCTAATGTACGATTAATCAGTGACTGCAAAACAGCTTCTTTAAATGCCTTCTCATCAATCGTAGAAGGATCAAATTGACGCCCCATACGCTGCATCAGTATACGCCGCTGCTGATCCAAGGCATGAGCTAACTGAGCATGAGTTATGTCTTCACCGTTAACGGAAGCAACAGTTGGATTATTCGGATTAGGGGCCAATGTCTCCAAGCCCGTAATAGCCATCATAAAGGCAATAATGGCAACAATAACGATCGTTACCCAACTTTTTGCCCTATCCCTCATTGATTGCAGCATAAAAACCTCAGTTCCAGTCCTTCTGTCCAGTAGGCTCTAGTTTATCAGCCAGTCTTCAAGTATATATTTTCAGAGCCTCTCCCATACCCCTGAGACAGGTCATTAGCAATGATAGCGCAGATGAGGCTCGATTTTTATAAAAAAAGCGCATCCGTAGATGCGCCTTTATCAATAGAAGCAAAGATCAGGCACGCTGCCTCATAAAACCAAGGCGCAACCCTTCTCTACTTAGGGTCATAGGTCCAAAATGAACCTTTACGCAACACAGATCAATTAACAGAGTCTTTTAGCGCTTTGCCAGCTTTAAAGCTTGGGATTTTAGCTGCAGCAATTTGAATGGGATCACCCGTTTGAGGATTTCGACCTGTACGAGCAGCACGCTCTTTTACAGAAAAAGTACCGAAACCAACCAGAACAACTTGCTCACCCGTTTTCAGTGCATCTGTAATAGAAGCGATCATCGCATCTAAGGCACGACCAGCATGTGCTTTCGGGATATCAGCAGATGCAGCGATGGCATCAATCAGCTCAGACTTGTTCACTCTATTCCCCTTCTTTGTAGGATGCTTTGCTTAGCCAAAACAGCTAACAGGTAACCAGCGATGAAAATGCTTTATACCTGCACCTAACGGACGTTCGCTATGCTGCTAGATTTTAACTGAAAACACAAGCAACAGAGCAGGCTCCGTGTCATTTTAACTGATCCACCTAAAAGCCTGATTAAAAAAAGTCAGCTTGAAGACTCACAGCAATAAAATATTGTATTAGCAGAGTATTGACCTAAACATTACATCAAGCTTAAGCGTTCAGTTATGCTTAAATAAATCTGCCAGTGAAACGTTATACCAAACCGATAGATAACTATAGCGGCAAGTAATAACGCATGCCGAAATAAATACCATATCAGAAAGAACGCAATGAAGCAGAAAGCCACCGCTTCACGCTCAGATTGAGGTAGCGGCAATTTATACCAATCGGCTCACTCTACTGTCAACAAAGAGCCTCTAGCTAGTTCGGATATTTACCATATTAAATCTGAAAACAACCGATTGTTCGAGAATCCTAGACAACAGCAATACATTCTCTTCATCACCATCTTGCAAATATGGAAATGATAGCAAAGTAAGAATAGCACCTATCTACTCAGTGTGTATTAGTACGTTCTTGTGCCGCATCATCTACCTCTGCACTTTTAGCAACAGTTCCTGCTTCTTGAACCAGCGGTTTCGGCATATACTGCAGAGCAATATCAAGTACTTCATCAATCCACTGAACAGGAATAATTTTAAGATCTTCTTTGATATTGTCGGGAATTTCTCTTAAGTCCCTTCGATTTTCTTCTGGAATAACAACTGTTTTTATCCCTCCTCGATGAGCAGCCAGCAGTTTTTCTTTGAGCCCTCCGATAGCCAGCACTTGGCCACGCAGCGTAATTTCTCCCGTCATAGCCACATCTGCCTTAACAGCCACATTGGTCAAAACGGAAACCAATGCCGTACACATGCCAATGCCTGCACTAGGCCCATCTTTTGGCGTAGCTCCTTCAGGAACATGAATATGGAGGTCATTCCTCTTGTGGAAATCTGGCGGTACTCCTAATGCAGATACTCGGCTTCTCACTACAGTTAACGCTGTCTGAATAGATTCCTGCATTACATCACCCAAGGAACCTGTCTTAATGATTTGCCCTTTACCAGCAACAGCAGCTGCTTCTATAGTTAATAACTCTCCACCTACCTGCGTCCAAGCCAACCCTGTCACTTGGCCTACTTGGTCTTTTTCTTCTGCACAACCGTAGCTGTACTTTCTAACACCTAAGAAATATTCCAGATTTTCTTTGGTTACTTTGCCATGCTTTTCTTCCACAGACAGCGAATCATCTTTAACTGCTTTTCGGCAAATCTTAGCAATCTCGCGCTCTAATCCACGTACACCTGCTTCACGGGTGTAATAACGAATCACATAACGGATTGCATCATCTTGAAAACTCAATTCATCTTCTTTAAGACCATTGTTTTTGATCTGTTTAGGTATTAAATATCGTATAGAAATATTAAGCTTTTCATCTTCTGTGTAGCCTGGAATGCGTATTACCTCCATTCGATCCAGCAATGGTGCAGGGATATTCATAGAGTTTGATGTACAGACAAACATAACATCGGACAGATCATAATCCACTTCCAGATAGTGGTCATTAAAGGCATTATTCTGCTCAGGATCAAGTACCTCTAATAAAGCAGAGGCCGGATCACCGCGCATATCAGAACCAAGTTTGTCAATCTCATCCAGAAGAAAGAGCGGGTTACGTACTTCAGATTTCGCCATTTTCTGTATTAATTTGCCAGGCATCGAGCCAATATACGTTCTTCTGTGACCGCGAATTTCAGCTTCATCACGCACTCCACCTAAAGCCATGCGCACAAATTTCCGGTTAGTAGCCCGAGCAATCGATTCACCTAAAGACGTTTTACCCACGCCAGGAGGTCCTACAAGACAAAGTACAGACCCCTTGACTTTTTTTACTCTTTTTTGCACAGCAAGGTATTCTAGAATTCGTTCTTTTACTTCATCAAGCCCATAATGGTCTGCTTCCAGAATAAGCTGAGCCCGTCTCATATCATGACGAACTTTGCTACGATTTTTCCATGGTACACTGACCATCCAATCAATATAACTTCTGACCACTGTAGCCTCAGCAGACATCGGCGACATCATCTTTAGCTTATTCAACTCTGACAGCGCTTTTTCCTTAGCACTTTTGCTCATACCTACAGATTCAATCTTTTCTGTTAATGCATCTAACTCGCCAGGCGCCTCATCCATATCTCCGAGTTCTTTCTGAATTGCTTTCATTTGCTCATTCAGATAGTATTCTCGTTGGCTCTTTTCCATTTGTTTCTTAACACGCCCACGAATTTTCTTTTCAACCTGAAGAAAATCCATTTCTCCCTGCATCACCCCTATTAAATATTCAAGACGACTACCAATTGTATCGATTTCCAACACTTTCTGCTTGTCTTCAATTTTCATAGGCATATGTGCTGCAACAGTATCAGCCAGCTTCCCTGGCTCGCTGATGCTTGAGAGCGAGGCTAACACTTCATTTGGTATTTTTTTACTGAGCTTCACATACTGTTCAAACTGTGACATAAGCGAGCGTACCAGCACTTCCGATTCTCTCTCGCTAATTACTTCTTCCTCTAAACTCTGCCCGATTGCAAACAGACCTGCCTCTTGCTCTTTAAGTGACTCTACAGAAATTCGCTGTTCCCCCTCCACTAATACTTTGACTGTACCATCGGGTAGTTTTAATAATTGCAAGATGCTGGCAAGTGTTCCTACTTGAAAAAGATCAGATGATTGAGGGTCATCAATCTGTGAGTTTTTTTGTGCGACCAGTAAAATTTTTTTCTCTTCTAACATCGCATTATCAAGTGCTTCAATGGATTTTTCTCGCCCAACAAATAATGGAATTACCATATGCGGATAAACGACAATGTCACGCAGAGGCAGCAATGGCAACGTAAAAAGATTAGACGAATGACCCAGTGTTTTATCCATAATACAAGCCCCTTCTAACAGCAACACGCACACCTATTTTGGCAGGGATGCAAAGCAAAAAATTATTCATAGACGCCAAATACGCCAAAATAGACCATGATCAGCACCTGTTTGAGACTAAATAATACTTATTAGGCACTTTAATGGAACAATCAGACGGTGCCTATAGCCTTAAGATGCGGGTTTTACATAAAAAATTCAATAGCACTAATAATAATTGAGTTATCTTTTAGTAATTAGTTCCTTATACCAATTATCTTTTCTAACTCCGCTATCTCGCTGACTACCCGAATACGAGCACTGGTGTAGACTTCTTCGCAATGGTTCTACTATTACTCATCATTCTGACTTGCCCTGTAGTACAGCTACTCCTGCTCATTGCAGTAGTTAGAAAACATAATGGGTATTAGTCTGCACTGAACAAATTACCAAACATCCAAGAGCATCACCATCACCATCACCATAAAAAAAGACCCAAATTAGGGTCTTTTTTTATGCATTTATTTACCATCACCCCTTATCAGGCAAAGCTTTAGGCGCATCAGTATTGTCATAAATAAGCAAAGGTTCTGAGTCTCCATTAATGACAGAACTGTCAACAACCACTTTTGATACTATCTCTTGAGAAGGGATATCATACATCGAATTCAGCAGCACTGACTCAAGAATAGAGCGTAACCCTCTAGCACCAGTTTTCCGATCCATCGCTTTTTTAGCAACTGCTTTCAAAGCATCATCACGAAAATCAACATCTACACCCTCCATATCAAATAGCTTTCGATACTGTTTGGTAAGGGCATTTTTAGGTTCAGTTAAAATACGCACTAATGCCTCTTCATCTAATTCCTCTAGCGTGGCCAACACCGGTAATCGACCAACAAACTCAGGAATAAGACCGAATTTTACTAAATCTTCTGGCTCAACTTCTTTAAACGTTTCACCCAGATCTTTTGCGCTTTCCTTGCTTTTTACTTCTGCCGAGAAACCAATTCCTGATTTATCTGTACGAGCTCTGATAACCTTATCTAATCCTGCAAAAGCACCGCCGCAGATAAATAAGATATTAGAAGTATCTACCTGTAAAAACTCTTGTTGAGGGTGCTTACGCCCACCTTGGGGCGGCACAGAAGCAACCGTACCTTCAATCAGCTTTAGCAATGCCTGCTGGACACCCTCACCCGATACATCCCGAGTAATAGAAGGGTTATCGGACTTCCTTGAAATCTTGTCAATCTCGTCAATATAAACAATGCCTTCTTGAGCTTTATCTACATCGTAATCACACTTTTGCAATAATTTTTGAATAATGTTTTCTACATCTTCACCTACGTAACCTGCTTCAGTTAGCGTTGTAGCATCAGCAATGGTAAAAGGGACATTGAGTAATCTGGCCAGTGTTTCTGCGAGCAAGGTCTTACCACTACCCGTGGGTCCTACTAACAAAATATTACTTTTCCCCAGCTCAACATCATCTTTTTTCTTATCGTCGTAGCGAAGACGTTTGTAATGGTTATAAACAGCAACAGAAAGCACTTTCTTTGCCTTTGGCTGACCAATTACATATTCATCAAGAATCTTCTTGATTTCTTGAGGCGTTGGCAATTTATCAGAAGCTTCTTCTGAGCCACCATCCTGAATTTCTTCACGTATTATGTCATTACATAAATCAACGCATTCATCACATATGAAAACGGATGGGCCAGCAATAAGCTTGCGCACTTCATGCTGACTTTTTCCGCAGAAAGAGCAGTACAGCAACTTGCCGTTATCTTCACCCTTGCCGCTTGTTTCGTCGGTCATTCGATTACCCTGTTATCAAGGACAACACCTGAATTAAACAAGATGCAGGCATTGGGGGGCATTCCCAAGTGTATCCAAACGCTCTATTAGTTCTGTCTATAAGAGAAGGCTTCCTGAATAAGTTCAAGAATTATCCTTCTTGAATACTAGAGCGCCATCTATTCCGCTGGCTTATTGCCTTCACCTTGTCGGCGATCCATTACTTGATCAACTAAGCCATACTTAACAGCTTCTTCAGCATTCATAAAGTTATCACGATCAGTATCTCGTTCAATAACCTCTAGAGGCTGGCCGGTATGATGGGCTAAAACATTGTTCAACTCTTGCTTGATGGTTAGAATTTCTTTTGCATGAATTTCTATATCAGATGCTTGACCCTGAAAACCACCCAAGGGCTGGTGAATCATTACTCGAGAATGCGGCAGCACATAACGCTTACCTGCCGCACCACCTGCGAGCAGCAAGGCACCCATACTTGCCGCTTGACCAATACACATTGTAGACACATTAGATTTGATAAACTGCATAGTGTCATAGATAGACATGCCAGCTGTTACCGAGCCCCCAGGAGAGTTTATATAAAGATGAATATCTTTATCTGGATTCTCTGATTCAAGAAATAACAGCTGAGCCACCACAAGATTTGCCATATGATCTTCGACCTGACCGATCATAAAAATCACACGTTCTTTCAAAAGGCGGGAATAAATATCGTACGACCGTTCGCCCCGTGCCGATTGCTCAACTACAATAGGCACCAGCCCCGAACTGGTAATTGCTACAGCCTGCGCATCTGTCAGTAAGGACATATCCTTTCTTAACTCCTTTCAAAGTCGAAGAGGGGTGGGCTATAACCACCTGTGCACAGATGTCTCTGATAACTCACATTATCAGAGCATCACTAGCAAGCAACCTTTAGTCTTAGGTTTCTTGCTCAACAGATTTATCATCCACTACGTCAGCAGCTTCTTCTTGCTGCTTTTGTTCAGGCTTAATAGCATCCTGATAACTGCAGGCTTTTTCGCTAACGTTAGCAGATTCAAGAATAGTATCTACCACTTGCTCTTCGAGAACAATATACTTAACTTGGGAAAGCTGTTGATCATTATTATAGTACCAGTCGATTACATCTTGAGGCTGTTGATAAGCAGCAGCCATTTCCTCAACCATTACCCGAACACGCTCATCATCTACTTCAACTTTACGCTGTTTGACCACTTCATTAACCAGTAATCCTAGAGCTATGCGTTTTTTAGCCTGTGTTTCAAATAACTGAGCTGGCAATTGTTTAGGGTCAAAATCATTATTCTCCCCATTCCAGCTTTGAACGGCTTGCTCACGCATGCGATCGATTTCTTGAGAAATCAATACAGAAGGCACTTCTATATCATGCAGTTTTAGCAGACCATCCATGACTTGGCTCTTAATCTTACCCTTAACAGCCTGACGCAACTCACGCTGCATATTCTTGGCAACCTCAGAACGAAACGCTTCTAAGTTACCGTCTTTGACCCCGAAACGTTCAAAAAAAGCGTTATCAAGCTCTGGCTCTACCGGTGTGGATACTTTGCTTACTTTACAGCTAAACTCAGCTGTTTTACCCGCTAATTTCTTGGCATGATAATCCTCAGGAAAGGTCAGCTTTAGCACCTTTTCCTCACCAGCCATCATACCAACCAAGCCATCGTCAAATCCAGGAATCATTCGGCCTGATCCCAATTCAAGCTCAGCATTTTCAGCGGATCCACCATCAAATGGTTCACCATCTAGAGTACCTTGATAGTCAAGCGTTACCTGATCACCTTGCTCCGCACCTCGGTTAATCTCTTCAAAAGTTCGACTTTGCTGTTTTAAGGTATTAATCATTTCGTCAACATCAGCTTCATTGACGTCAGCCACTGGGCGCTCGACACTAATAGCAGCAAAATTACCTAATTCAATTTCCGGATAGACTTCAAAAGAGGCAATAAACTGGAAGTCTTCATTTTGCCCTTTAGATACCGGCTCAACTGATGGTACCCCAGCAGGATTTAAATTTTCCTGTCCTACAGCTTCGACGAAAGATGACTGAATCATCTTGTCTAGCACCTCCTGACGAGCACCCTCACCGTAACGGCGTTTAAGCACTTTCATTGGCGCTTTTCCAGGACGGAAACCATCTAAACGGATACGACGAGATAAATCTTGTAGGCGCTTATTAATCCCTTCTTCAATCTGATCAGAGGGGATAGTGATGGTAAGACGACGCTTCAGACCGGAAGTCACTTCAAGTTCGACTTGCATATTTGTTCCTCAATAGAAACCTGAATCATCGATAAACAATAGCGTATACTGCGCAGCATTGTCTTAATAACAATAGCCTAGCAGCAACGCTTTTATTTATACTCCACTCTCACTCCCCCACATTACGCTCAACGTAATGCAGCAAAGGACTAGCAGATAGCGAACATCAGGTACTTACCATACAAAAACGGGGATAAGCACGCTTACCCCCGTCAAACAAATGGTGCGGAAGGAGAGACTCGAACTCTCACACCTTTCGGCACTGGAACCTAAATCCAGCGTGTCTACCAATTCCACCACTCCCGCTTATGCCTAACACTTGAATTAGTGTATCAGCTATAACTTGGGGTGGGCGAAGGGGCTCGAACCCTCGACCGCCGGAATCACAATCCGGAGCTCTACCAACTGAGCTACGCCCACCACTAAATCGTATTAATTATCAACTATCGAATCTACTTGCCATGCACTATATGGCGCACCCGGCAGGATTCGAACCTGCGACCGACGGCTTAGAAGGCCGTTGCTCTATCCAGCTGAGCTACGGGCGCTAAAAATGGTCGGGGTAGAGAGATTCGAACTCCCGACATCCTGCTCCCAAAGCAGGCGCGCTACCAGACTGCGCTATACCCCGAAACCCGAACAGATCTTACTGATAACTTATCATTTCGTCAACGGCTTGTTTATCAGCGCTCAAACGTTACACCCGCACTCCAAGATCGGGCTATGAATCTACCAAAGCTATAGCAGCTTGTCACCTGAAAAATGCAGGAAAAATAAAATTACTCCATTTCAGATAAAAATCATCTAGAGTAGACCATCATAATCAGCATGAGGCAGCGGGACTTCAAAACAAAGCCAAATGATAAATAATAGTAGGGCGATTGCGGAGGGTTCCGGTGCAATATTGATATTCGGATGATAAACACAATAATGTCATTAAAGAAATTTGATTGGTATAAAACCAAAACGACAGCTACAAAATAATCAACAACCCGTAAAGAACGCAAAAAGATATCTCTTGATAAGTGATGAGTTTATCCACCTTACTGTTAATCATTTAAACTTTATCTACCTGAATTTAAAAAAATGCTAAACTCTGCTGCACTTTAACTGCGATAAGGCAGCAATTATAATCATGACAGCCAGAATTATTGACGGGAAAGCTATTGCCTCTCGCCTTAGTGAATCCATTGCTGAACGGGTTAATAAACGACTCAACCAAGGGTTTCGTCCGCCAGGACTTGCCGTTATTCTGATCGGAAAAGATCCTGCTTCACAAATTTATGTGGGCAACAAACGCAAGAAGTGCACACAAGCTGGCTTTAAATCAGTTTCCTATAATTTAGCTGTGAGCACCCCCGAGGGTGAGCTGCTAGACTTGATCAATGAACTCAATAACAATCCTGATATTGATGGCATTCTTGTTCAACTCCCTCTACCTGATCATATTAATACAGAAAATATCATTGAAAGCATTCGACCCGATAAAGACGTTGATGGATTTCACCCATACAACATTGGTTGTCTTATACAGAGAAAACCACTACTCAGACCTTGCACACCGAAAGGCGTTATGACGCTTTTAGAAAGTACTTATGAGCCTATTCGCGGAAAAAACGCCGTTGTGGTTGGCGCTTCAAATATTGTTGGTCGCCCGATGACAATGGAACTGTTAATGGCAGGCTGCACAACAACAACAGCCCATCGTTTTACTGAAGATTTAGCCGAAGAAGTGAGTCGAGCCGATATTTTAGTGGTCGGTGCAGGAAAACCCAAATTAGTAAAAGGTCACTGGATTAAACCAGGCGCCATCGTAGTTGATATCGGCATCAACCGATTACCTAACGGCAAACTAGTCGGTGATATTGAGTTTGACGCAGCACAACAACGCGCCAAGTGGATAACTCCCGTTCCTGGTGGCGTAGGACCGATGACGATTGCGACGCTCTTAGAGAATACGCTATATGCTTGCGAGCATCTTCACTAAATCATTTTTTATTAGATAATACCAGTACCCGTTACTTTCATTAACAAGCAGGACTAACAATCATTCGTAGATGTTAATCCTGCATTTTATACTCAAACGCTTTCAAGATGCTCGCGTTTATTCAGCTATAACCCTTCATTTTAAGGAGTAAGCTTGGAAGAAAAATGAGCATCTTGAATTCACTTGGGTATAAACACATTCTAGCATAGAGCTACTTTTCAATTCGCCAAGTAGTACCTTTTCGATCGTCTTGCAGAATAACACCTTGTTCAGCGAGTTCATCGCGAATACGATCAGCGCCTGCGTAATCTTTAGCTTTTTTCGCTGCGTCTCTGTTAGCTATCATCTCCTCAATCCACGCTTTACTTATTTTATTCCCAGCCTGAAGAAAAGCATCTGGGCTACTTTGAAGAATACCCAAAATAGCACCGAGCCTGACCAATAGAGCCGCTAATGACAACGCCTGCTGCTTATTCTGAGCTCGCATTTTATTTAGCTCACGCGCCAAATCAAACAGCACCGCCAAAGCAATGGGTGTATTAAAGTCATCATCCATTGCTTTGAAAAAGCGTCGTTCAAAATCACTCTGCTTTACCTCTTCACTGTCAGTTAAATCTAAACCCGCCAATGAGGTATATAATCGCTTAAGGCGGACACCTGCCTCCTTCAGACTTCCTTCTGAATAATTAATTGGGCTGCGATAATGGCTGGAAATTAGAAAGTAGCGAACTACTTCTTCATGATACTGATCCAATACGTCACGGATAGTAAAAAAGTTACCTAAACTTTTAGACATCTTAACATTATCAACCCGAATGGCTCCGGTATGCATCCAAGTATTGACAAATTTTTTGCCATTGGCTGACTCACTTTGAGCAATTTCATTTTCATGATGGGGAAATGCCAGATCTGAGCCTCCACCGTGAATATCCAAGGTTTCTCCTAGGCAACAGTTACTCATTACCGAGCATTCAATATGCCAGCCTGGGCGACCATCACCCCAAGGTGAAAGCCAAGAAGGCTCTTCCGTCTTGCTCGCTTTCCAGAGCACAAAATCTAACGGATCTTTCTTCATCTCATCAACTTCAATGCGAATACCTGATGTCAACTCTTCAATCATCTTACCTGATAATTTGCCATAGCCATCAAAACGGCGAACTCTAAAATAAACATCACCATTTCCCGGCGCATAGGCAAAACCTTTTTCTATCAATTCACTGATCATTAAAATCATGCCATCAATATGCGCAGTGGCTCTCGGTTCTTGGTCTGGCGTTTGGTTACCTAACCGCTCAAAGTCAGTCTGCATTGCCTTAATCATGCGATCAGTTAGTGCACCAATTGGCTCACCCTTCTCAAGGGCTCGCTTTATAATTTTATCGTCAATGTCAGTGATATTACGAATATAAGTGAGCTCATAGCCACGCGCCCGAAGATACCGCGCGACCACATCAAAAGCAGTAACCGTTCTAGCATGTCCAATATGACAGAAGTCGTATACAGTCATCCCACAAACATACATCCGTACTTTATTTGCTTCTAATGGGGTAAAGGGTTCTTTTTTTCGGGTTAAGCTATTATAAATCTGCAACACACTCTATTCCTTAGCTTTGCTTCTCTACACCTTTTTGGTCCAAGTATCTTTCAGGCCAATGGTCAGATTAAACACAGGGTATTCAGGCGAATGATCATAGCGGTCAGCAACAAAATAACCTTCCCGCTCAAATTGGAAAGACTGTTCAGGTAACGCAGCAGCCAAACCAGGTTCAACCAAGGCTTGGCACTCAACACAAGAGTTCGGATTCACGTAAGACATAAAATCCTCACTGCGACCAGGTGCTTCATGGGTAAATAGGCGGTCATATAGTCGCAACATTGCTTTTCGTCCATAGCTTGCAGAGACCCAATGAATAACACCTCGAGGTCTAATACCCTCTGGAGGATTCTTTCCGACGGTATTCGGCACATAACTGGCATGCACTTCAATGATTTCACCGGCATCATCTTTAATGACATCATCTGCTTTGATGACGTAGGCACTGCGCAGTCGCACATATTCTCCAAAAACAAGTCTTTTGAATTTTTTACGCGATAAAGTGGTATTTTCGGTAAAATCCGACCTATCAATAAACAGTTCACGAGTAAAGGGTAATTTACGCTGCCCTTGCTCAGGTTTGTTAGGGTGCTCTGCAGCCACCATTTCCTGAACCTCATCAGCTGGAAGGTTAGTAATGACTAATTTTAGCGGTTGGAGTACAGCCATAGCTCTGCATGCGTGCGCATTCAGATCATCGCGAATTGCATGCTCTAACATTGAAACATCCACCACGCTATCGGTACGACTAACGCCTATCATAGCTGAGAACTTCCTTAACGCTGAAGCTGTGTAGCCACGACGGCGAAAACCGGAAATAGTTGGCATTCGCGGATCATCCCAACCACTAACCACACCTTCTTCCACCAACTTTTTTAATTTACGCTTACTGGTGATGGTATAATTCAGATTAGTGCGAGCAAATTCATATTGTTTTGGTTGATGTGGTACAGGCAAATTAGCCAAAAACCACTCATACAGCGGGCGATGATCTTGAAATTCTAACGTACAAACTGAATGGGTAACACCCTCTATAGCATCCCCCTGACCATGAGCAAAATCGTAGCTAGGGTAGATACACCATTGATCACCCGTTTGGTGGTGTGCCTGTTTACGAATACGGTACAAAATCGGATCACGCAAATTCATATTGCCACTTTGCATATCGATTTTTGCCCTGAGACTACAACACCCCTCCTCATATTCACCTGCTCGCATTTTTTCAAACTCAGCCAGATTGACCTCAATACTGGCATCACGGTATGGGCTATTGGTACCCGGCGTAGTGAAGTCACCCCGAGTTTTGGCCATCATGCCCGCATCCTGATGGTCAACATACGCCTTACCTTCTTTAATCAAATATAACGCCCACTGGTAAAGCTTATCAAAATAATCCGATGCATAACGAGCAGCGCCTTCCCACTGAAAACCTAACCAACGGACATCTTCTTTAATGGCATCGACATAGACTTGCTCTTCTTTCTCCGGATTAGTGTCATCAAAACGCAAATTACACGTTCCCTGATATTTTTCCGCTAATCCAAAGTTCAGACATATTGAAGTTACATGCCCAATATGCAAAAAACCGTTAGGCTCTGGAGGAAAGCGAGTATGGATGGCTTTTACCCGCCCTTCTGCCAAGTCTGTTTCAATAATCTGCTCTATAAAGTTACTGCTTTTTTCTATGCTGCTCATTGTGACTAAAGCATCTATGGTAGGGATTGACTGGCGGGATAACCTTAAGGCGACACCCACAGGAAATAAACCATTTAGGGTAACATCATCCAAAGACTAGGTAAAATACACAGAGATAAGATCACTGGGTTTATATCAACAGCTTTTACAGGAAGCACAAAAACACCTAAGCTTCTCATCTGACTGCCCAGCTGGGCCTTAACCAGGAGTTCTAATTTCATGCTTGTACTTCACACTAATGTTGGCGATATTACACTTGAACTGGATACAGAGAAAGCACCAGTGACCGTCGATAATTTTGTTCAATATGTAAAAAATGGTCATTTTAACAACACCATTTTTCATCGAGTCATCAATGGTTTCATGATTCAAGGTGGCGGTTTTGAACCTGGTATGCAGCAAAAAGAGACTCAAAAACCCATCAAAAATGAAGCCAACAACGGCTTAAAAAATACCACAGGTACAATTGCGATGGCGCGCACTATGGATCCGCACTCTGCTACAGCCCAATTTTTTATCAATGTCAGTGACAATAATTTTCTAAATCATACATCGGAAACATCGGACGGCTGGGGTTATGCTGTATTCGGCAAAGTATCAAAAGGAATGGATATTGTTGAAAAAATTGCAAAAGTCAAAACAATCTCCCGCGCTGGACATCAGGATGTACCCGTAGAAGATATTGTCATAGAGTCAGCGGAACTGATTTAATGCAAGCACTGGTGATTTCAGACTTACACCTCACCCCAGCACGCCCTACTATTGGGCGGGCATTTCTTTCTTTTATGGAACATACTGCACCTAAAGCACGAGAGCTGTATATTTTAGGGGATTTCTTTGAATATTGGGTTGGCGATGATGCAATAGAACCTTTTCACGAGGAGATAATTCAAAGCCTTAGACGCTATAGTGATGCGGGTCATTCTGTGTTTATTATGGCTGGCAATCGAGACTTTGCCATCGGCGAAGACTTTTTAAAAAAGGCGGGTGCTCTGTGGCTTAATGACCCCACACTGCTTACGCTAAATAATGAAAAGGTACTACTGTTACATGGCGATTTATTATGTACTGCCGATGTTCAATACCTGCGCTATCGCCGCATCATTCGCAACCCATGGGTTATGAAATTACTGCGGATGATACCTTTAAGCTACCGTAGAAAGCTAGGTTCGACTATTCGTGAAAATAGCGTAACAAAGAAGACTAAGAAAAAACCTGAGATTATGGATGTCACTGCCGAAGAAGTTGTAAATATGATGGAACACTATAACGTCAAAATAATGATTCATGGCCATACCCATCGTCCAGCTATTCATGATGTAACACTCAAAGGAAACACACCAGCAAAGAGAATAGTGCTAGGCGACTGGGGGGAAAAAGGTTGGTTGCTTAGCACGGATAATAATCAACTAACGCTGGAAAGCTTTGACATCCCCGATAATAATTGACTTATTCTGGTAATTAGAAACCCCAACTTTACTGGATACGTCTACGTCAGATTTGGTACGCCACTGTGAAAGCGGAATGTTGTATCAGCTGACTCAATAGCATGTCGCTCTTGCTCGGCAAAAAAGCTCACCCGAGCATCCACTGACGCACCATTAGCCTGTTTTGCCAGCGTTAAATAATCTTTAAAGTGCCTGCTTTCAGATTTCAACAAAGAGCAATAAAACGCTTGCAATTCAGCATCAAGATAAGGTGCTAACGCATGAAACCGCTCACAAGAGCGCGCCTCAATAAAAGCACCGATAATCAATGTATCCACCAACTTGTCTGGCTCGTTCGTTCTAGCTACTGCAAACAAAGAAGCTGCATAACGAGATGCACTAACATAACGGTACTTTATGCCTCTCTTATTCATAAGAGCCAGTACCTGTTCAAAATGTCGTAGCTCTTCTCTTGCTAGCCTAGACATTTTATTAAGAAGCTCTGTGTTTTCGATATATTTAAACATCAAATTCAGGGCAGTGGCTGCAGCTTTTTTTTCGCAGTTAGCATGATCTATCAATAGGATATCTGGCTGCTTAAGCGCTTCTTCTAACCACCGCTTGGGCGTTCTGCATAATAGAAAATCTACCAACTCAGCAGGCAACTGAACTGTTTTACGCTGCCTATACATAACAGGCGCGACAGAGCGCGTTTCATCCATCAATCAACAACCTTAACCCGTCGGTAAGAAAATAGCATTTTAACGATGATGAGAGCAACAGATCAACTATCCCTCATTAAACAGTGCTGTGCTATCAATGACAAAACATATGAAATAAATTTATTTTCGGCATGAAACTAAAAAAAAGTTTAATAGCAAACATCCATATAAAATAATAGTGTCGTTAAAGAATAAATGCTATGATTTCAGCGGCTGTTACGTATACCGTGGAAAAAATAGCGTAATTAAAATAAATAACTATATTAAAATATGAATATTTAACTATATTAATGGTTTGTTTAATGAACTAAATTTTTATTGTAACGTAAAGCTTATTAAATATAAGCTTTAGTTAAAGACTATTCTCCGTGAACCTAATGGGACTTTGGTAATAGAATACTTATCAATTAAACTGCATATCAACATATTGGAATATAAACGAACATATTGAGCAAAATGGAACACGTTTGGAATATTAAAGAGCAAACAGCAACTACAAAAAATAAACTATAGTAATTAATTTTTATACAAGAGGAGAAATTCTACTTATTTATAGAACAAAGTTTTTATAAATACCTTAAAGAAAAAATATAACTTATAGGAAAATACACAACTAAAGTCATATTATTAGCATTTGCAAACAGTTAAACGGAAAAAATAGAACAAAGGCTTGTTGCTTGAGGACGGGAGGTTATTTTGACTGTTGATATTGACTCCACCAAACAGCGAGCTCGAGAGAAGCTAGCTCGTGAAGTTGGTCAAGAGATTCTAAATCTTCTTGAACAGACAACAACCATTGAGCTGATGTGCAACCAAGATGGCAAGCTCTGGATTGATCAACTCGGCAAACCTATGCAGGTAGTAGGCTGCCTTTCTTCTTGGCGAGTTGAGTCGATTATCCGAACAGTTTCCGGTTATTTAGGAAAAACTACAACACGTAATAGCCCTTTACTCGAAGGCGAATGGCCATTAGATGGCTCACGCTTCGCGGCACAACTGCCACCTATTGTTCCCCAAGGTATTTTTTCTATTCGCAAAAAAGCCAGTGCTATTTTCACCTTGGCGCAATATGTCACATCAGGCGTTATGACACAGACTCAGTCCAACACCCTTTGTCAAGCTATTACTAATCACCAAAACATTTTACTCAGTGGTGGTTGTGGTAGTGGGAAAACAACGCTTGCAAATGGCGTTATCCATGAAATGGTAAAAACCTTCCCCAATGAAAGGATCTTCATTATTGAGGATAATGGTGAGATACAGTGTACTGCTGAGAACTTCGTGCAGTATCTAACGTCTAGTGAAGCTAACGTTGATATGACCCAACTACTGAAGACCACCTTACGCATGCGTCCTGATCGTATTTTAGTAGGCGAAGTGCGTGGTGCTGAGGCCCTTGATTTAATCGATGCTTGGAATACCGGACACCCTGGCGGAGTCGCTACTATTCATGCTAACTCAGCAATAGACTCACTCACTCGAATGAAAAGCCTGATTTCTCGCAATCAAGCGGCACCAAGAGAGATTGAGCCGCTGATAGCAGATGCTGTTCACCTAGTGGTGTTTATTAAAAAAGACCCAGCCATTCCTGCTGGCCGGTGCATTGATGAGATTATCGAAGTCATTGGCTATGAGAATAATCAGTATCTGATAAGAGCCTTATGAGGAGGTGAAGAGTATGTACAATACAAAAGTTTTAAAATTGGGCGCACACACTAAAGTCCTATGGCTACTGCTAGTCACATTAATAGCTCTTTTATTTATTTCTAATGATGCAATGGCTAGTGTTGGTCACGGCGGCGGTCTGCCGTACGAAAACTGGCTGAAAGATTTGCGCAGTTCTATCACGGGTCCGGTGGCTTTTACCCTAGCTATCATCGGTATTGTAGGCACTGGCGGTGCGTTGATTTTTGGAGGTGATCTGAATCATTTTTTACGCTCATCAATCTTTTTGGTATTAATTATGGCCTTAATTATTGCGGCACAAAATATTATGGAGGGCTTGTTTGGTCACGGCGCCGAAATTGCCATGATATACAAAGCATTACCCCCTGTCATACAGGTAGCATAGCATGACGATCAGACACACGCCGATCCGTCAGGTAGGCTGTAGAGACACATTATTTATGGGAGGAGACCGGGAGTTAATCATGCTCTCTGGTCTTCTATCCTGCACTTTACTCTTTAGTGCAGTTCAGGTGTTTTCTTTCACTTTGCGTACAGTGATGGTGATCTCGAGCATTGCAATATGGTTAATCGGAAAAGCGTGTTTTCGCAAATTGGCCAAGGTGGATCCAAAGCTGCGACATATCTATATCCGGAATATCCGCTATAAACGCTATTACCCAGCTAGAAGTACTCCTTACCGTATCAACACACCTACTCAGGTTAAGCAGTACAGTCAATAAACCATAACACTAAAGGTTATTAACACATGTTATCTGTAATCACTTACCTGATTGCCGGATTGGGTGTTTTCCTTGTTTTAATATTGGCGCAACGGATCTACAGAGTAGATCAGGACCTTAATCTAAAAAAACACCGTAGCAAAGACGCAGGGTTAGTCGATTTATTAAATCATGCAGCTATGGTAGACGACGGCGTTATTGTTGGAAAAAACGGCTCATTAATGGCTGCTTGGATCTATCGGGGGCCTGATCATAACAGTGCCACCGATAATGAAAAGGAAAATGTAATCGCTCGGATTAATCAGGCTCTGGCCAATAAAATGGACAGTGGTTGGATGCTTCATGTCGATGCTGTTCGTGAGCCAGCGCCAAAATACTTTGATCGAGAAGCATCTAGCTTTCCTGATGCGCTAACAGAAGCCATAGATGAAGAGCGTCGTCGAATGTTTGAATCTATGGGAACCATGTATCGCGGCTATTTTGTGTTAACCGTGACTTGGTTTCCCCCATTATTGGCACAGCAAAAATTCGTCGAGCTATTATTTGATGACGATACACCGCCTTTAGAAGGTCAAGCTCGCACACAAAGTATCATTGATCAGTTTAAAAAAGACTGCTCAACCCTTGCCGATGATCTTGGGGTGGTCCTGTCCATGGAGCGGCTATCCGCTAGAAAAGTTAGTGACAAGACCGGCAATACTATCACTCACGACCTCTTCCTGCAGTGGCTGCAATACTGTGTCACAGGCATTAAGCAGCCCATTGTTCTGCCTAAAAATCCCATCTATCTCGATGCTATTATTGGCGGCCAAGATCTATGGAGCGGCGTAGTGCCTCGTATTGGCGACAAATTTATTCAGGTAGTCTCTCTGGAAGGCCTTCCTATGGAATCTTATCCCGGCATCCTCTCAGCGCTGGCTGAAGTAACTTGTGAATATCGGTGGTCAAATCGTTTTATTTTTATTGATAACCATGAGGCCATAGCCCATATAGAAAAATACCGTAAAAAGTGGCGACAAAAAGTGCGTGGCTTTGTAGACAAGCTGCTTAATAATTATAAAGGCGCAATTGATCAAGATGCCGCAGATATGGTTAATGACGCTGAAGCGGCACTAGCAGATGTAAACAGTGGCCTGATCACTCAAGGCTATTATACCAGCGTAGTAGTCATTATGGACGAGAATCGAATCAAGCTAACCGAATCGGTACGAACAATTCGTCAAATGATTCAAAAACTAGGCTTTGCTGCACGGGTAGAAGATATCAATACCATGGATGCTTGGTTAGGTAGTATTCCTGGACATGGTGTAGAGAATATCCGTCGTCCTTTGATTAATACTTTGAATTTTTCAGACCTTATTCCCACCAGTAGTATCTGGACAGGTCGAGAGCACAACCCATGCCCATTTTACCCAAAAGACAGCCCCCCATTGATGGCTTGTATTGCCCAAGGCACAACACAATTTTTACTCAATTTTCATGTTGGTGATTTGGGACATACATCCATTATTGGTAGTCCTGGCGGTGGTAAGTCTACCTTTCTGCTAACCACGCTAGCACAGTTTATGCGTTATGAAAGAGCTCAAGTGTTTGCCTTTGACAAAGGTAACTCTGCTTATACGCTAGCAGCGGGTATTCAAGCGTGCACCAATGGGCGGTCTGGACTGCACTTTGATTTAGGTGCTGATGACAGTTCGATTGGCTTATGTCCCTTACAATATTTAGAAACCCGCAGCGATAAAGCATGGGCATGTGAGTGGATTGAACTGCTGCTATCGCTCAGTGGTATCGATATTGGTGTATTCAAGCGCAGCTTGATTCGTGAAGCCATTGAAAATATGAGTCATCGTAGTCAATCGCGTTCTCTATCTGATTTTGCAACAGCTGTGCAGGACAGTGAAATACGTGAAGCACTATCGGCCTACCTGATTGATGGCCCTATGGGCAATTTACTCGATGCCCAGACAGATGACCTAACCCTATCTGACTTTACCGTCTTTGAGATGGCCACCCTGATGAATATGGGAGCAATGTATGTGATGCCGGTATTATCTTATTTATTCCGGCGTATAGAGCGTTCCCTTGATGGTAGGCCAACAGTGATATCTCTCGATGAAGCTTGGCTGATGTTCCGTAATAAAATGTTCAGCGACCGGTTTGAAGAGTGGTTACGTGTGTTCCGCAAAGAAAATGCCATCGTACTGTTTTCTACACAAGGAATTGATGACGCAAAAAATGCTGGATTGATGAGTAAAGTGATTTCATGGACTGCCAGTAATATTTTCTTGCCTAACCCAGAGGCAAATACAAACAACCCAGATATCTATGCAATCTACCAAGCCTTTGGCTTGCGTGACCCGCAAATTAATATCGTGGCGAAGGCGACGAAAAAGCGTGACTATTTTGTATTTTCTGAGGAAGGGCAGCGTCTCTTTCAGCTAGGGCTGGGAAAATTAGCTTTGAGCTTTGTAGGCGTCTCTGACAAAGAAGAGGTAGCTGCGGTGAAAAAACTGGAACGAACTTACGGTGATGAATGGATTCATCACTGGATGAGCAGGCGTAATGTAGATCATACCTTGTTCGATAAAAGGGATGACATAGCATGAGCATACTATCAAAACTTAAGCACCCTGCAAAAGATAGCCAAGATCCAAAAAAATGGCGCACCCCCTATCTGACCGCCCGACGTTCATGGAATGACCATACAGCTCGACTTAAAACTGAAAAGCTGTTTTGGCAGTTAGCTGCACTGCTGTGCTTAATGATCACTCTGGCCAGTGTAGGTGGGTTGATTTATATCGGTTCACAGTCCAAGTTTGTGCCCTATATCGTAGAAGTAGACAAACTTGGAAAAACCGTCGTATACGGAGCGGCTCAGCATGCTAAGACCCCCAGTAAACTGGTCACTCGGGCAGAAGTAGCTGCTTTTATTACCCATGCTCGAATGATTACACCGGATGCAGAGCTCCAGCGCAAGGCCATCTTTGATGTTTATTCAAAGCTTGACCAAAAAGATGCAGCTTTTGTTGAAATGAATGATTTTTATCAACATCGCAATGTATTTCAAAAAGCAGCACGTGAAACGGTTAGTGTTCAGATAAGTACGGTTATACCAGAAACGAAGACAACCTGGGAGGTTGAATGGGTTGAGATAGTACGTGATCGCAGCGGTACGCTAACCAGTAAAAGTAACTGGCGAGCACAAGTTTCTATCTATTATTCACCCGCTGATCAGGATACCAGTGAAGAACAGTTGCTGAAGAACCCTAATGGACTGTTTATCAGCAACTTTGCATGGTCAAAGCAGGTTTAATTCCTCAAGGTATTGCAATGAAAAAGCAACTATTGGTTTTTATGCTATCGGTTTTTCCCTCTTTTAATTTGCTCGCCACCTCTAATTTTGAGCGCTCATATTTCTCGGGAAAAGAGCCAAAGCTAACCACTCAAGAGAAAGAAGCCATTATCCAGTATCATCAATGGCAAAAGCGCGTTAACGAGAAAAACAATAAACCTATTATTGGCAAAGATGGCATTATTCGTTATATCTATGGCGTCCAACAAGCCACTATCATCTGCGCACCGTTTAAGGTCTGTAACCTGCAATTACAACCCGGTGAAACCTTATCAGATACACCGGAAGTAGGCGATACAGCACGTTGGACAATTAAACCCTCCATAGCCGGTGACACTATCAACGTCAACTTTAAACCCCATGATGTAGGCTTAGAAACCTCCATGGTGATCACAACAAATCGGCGCACTTATAATATAGTTGCTAAATCTGACCAGAAAGATTGGATGCCCAAAGTGGGTTTTATCTACCCTGAGCAGGAAGAAGCTAAATGGGCAGCCATTGAGCAACAGCAAGCAAAAAAACGCCAACAAGCCACACTACCACAAACTCACGAATATCTGGGCAACCTAGACTTTAAGTACTTCATTAAAGGCAATGCCAGCTGGAAACCTGTGCGCGTATATAATGACGGCCAAAAAACTATTATCCAAATGCCTAGCATTTTACATCAAAAAGATGCACCTGCATTGATGGTGGTGACTAAAGAAAGAGGGCTATTTTCCAAGGCTCAGTTAGCTATGGTCAACTACCGAGTACAAAACGACCGCTATATCGTCGATTCAGTATTTGATGAAGCTATTTTGATTTCCGGTGTTGGCAATCATCAACAGAAGGTGACCATCAAGAGAGGCTCATCATGAAACAACTGATGTTTTTAGCCGTTAGCGCTTTCCTTTCAGGGTGTGCCACAACATCCCATTATGGTAACTTCTCACCGGTTATGGACCAATACGCCCAAGCTGGCATTGCTTACGACACCACTCGTGCATTAGCTCGACTCTACCCACCTGCACATACCTGGCTTCAATTTAAGCAACCGATCAATGATGACTACGGCAGACAACTGGTAAAAAATCTTCGGCGTTCTGGTTATGCCGTACGGGAATATGCACCAGAAAATAAGATCGAATCAGCCGGTAAAGGCTCATCTATTTTTCCCTTAGCTTATATCATTGATGAGCCCTCTGCGAGTATGACACGCGTCACCCTGTTAGTAGGTAATGATGTGCTGACACGGGGCTATGATATTGTAGATGGCATGTATGTTCCAGCCGGTAAATGGACTTATAAAGGAGCAACAGACCATGACTAAAAAAAATGACAATGTTGACCCAAATCAGAATGTAAAAACATCGCCTGACCGCTCTTTTGAGCCTAGCGGTAAAGGCGTTCGTCGTATTAATAATCGGGCGTTGTTCATCTGTTTTGGCATCGTATTATTTTTTACCCTACTTATTGGTCTGGGCGCTTATGATCGCTCGCGCACTGAGCGTAATGATTCAAATACAGCAGGAAATGATCATAAGGGGGGAGCACAGTCTGCACTAAGTTACGCCAAAGAAATGGTGAAAGGAGAAGGGCAAAGCTTTATTCCAGCCAGTCCAGAGGTTATGAGTCACAAAGAAACAGTTTCAAAATCATCGCCGCCTACTTATCAAGCCGCCATAGCAGCCTATACTAAATCTTCATTATCAAAAGCAACCACACATCCAGTACAGACCGAGCAGCAAAAAAAAATTAATGAGATGAGAGAAAATCAATTTCAACAAGCACTTATCGCTGACACTTCTGTAGCAGTTTCTTCATTATCACAGTCTTATGGTGCAAGCAATAATGCCTTATTGACTAACAGCACTAGCAAAACAGTGTCTGGAAACAATACAACAGGTAGGTCTAACGATTCATCAGCAGCTTATGCAGATTTTGCTGGTAGCGATGGAAAAGACCGCTGGAAACTGGATAACAAAATGCAAGAACCTCGCTCTGCATATGAGGTTAGAGCAGGCTTTGTAATTCCTGCGGTTATGATTTCAGGGATTAATTCAGATCTTCCAGGACAAATTATGGCGCAGGTTTCTCAGAATGTTTATGACACCCCCACCGGGCGCTATTTGTTAATTCCCCAGGGAGCACGTCTGGTGGGCACTTATGCCAGTCAGGTTGCCTTTGGCCAGTCTCGCGTGCTAATTGGCTGGCAACGTATTATTTTTCCTGACGGCAAAGCATTAGATATAGGATCTATGCCAGGGGCTGACAGCGCTGGGTATTCTGGCTTTAAGGATCAGGTCAATAACCATTATTTGCGGATCTTCGGCGGCGCCTTAATGATGTCAGTCATCACCGCTGGCATCACGCTAAGCCAACAAGAAGATAATAAGATAGGCAACAATAATAGAATAAGCACCAGTGATGCGATCAACGAGGCGCTTGGTCAGCAGTTAGGGCAGGCGGCTGCACAGTTGATTACTAAAAATATGAATATAGCACCGACACTGGAAATCCGCCCCGGTTACCGCTTTAACGTAACCTTAACCAAGGATCTAACATTTAAAACACCCTACCGGTCATTTGACTATCCAGCTGGAGGGAAATCATGATGTCGCTAAACAGAAAGATTATCGTATTAGCGTTTGTATTCACTATAGAGTCGCTAATGACAGGTTTTATTCCTGTAGTAGATGTACAGGCCATAGGCATAGCCTTTCAGCAGCTCAATGTTATGAGAATTCAATTGCAACAGCTTAGAATGGAACTCTCGATAGCAAGAAGCCAACTATCAACAGAGCGAAGTCAACTTTCCACGGAAAAAAATCAGTACCATAATATGGTACAGAACACCAATACACTACACTATTTTGATTGGGATAAGGCAAAAAGCACTATCAACCAGATACTTAGCATTCAAAATCAGATGCGTTACTACGTCGAACAGGCTGGTAGCCTTAAGCAGTATCTCAATCAATTTCAAGATATAGAACACTACAAATCACAGCCCTGTTTTAATGGTAATGCCTGCACACAGGCAGATCTGGATTCATTAAACAAAAATGGTCGTATTGGGTCTACATCGCAAAAACGTGCCAATGATGCCTTGTTTAGTGCAATCGAAAATCAACAGAAACTTCTTGAATCTGATGCGCAGCATTTGGAAAATTTGCAACAGACCGCTCAAAATGCCGATGGTCAAATGAAGGCTATTCAATATGCTAATCTATTGGCTAGCGCTCAAGTTAACCAGTTACTTCAACTTAGGACAGTCATGCTTGCTGGGCAGAATGCACAAGCAGTTCAACGACAACAGGAAATAAATCAACAGGCTCAGCAACAAGCCGCAACCGTTCAGTTTATGTCTACTAAACCGATAAAGAAATCCGATCAAACCAAATGGTAACCAACTGTGATAGACAAAACCGATACTTACTAAGTTTAAATCCGTTTAGTTTTTCAATATACGGGTATACGTATTTGATCACTACCTTTCAATACAACCGTTTTTTTAATGAAGTTATCGTAACTCTAAATGGAATAACTTTGAGGGTAAGTAATTGACTATAAAGCCATCGTCACTATATTTGCTTTTTCCCTTACTCTTTGTACCTAGTGCTTATGCTGATATCGATAGTCATAACCTTGTAAACAATATCATGACTCTCTACCAGTCATCCTTCAACCAATGGTCAGCTGTCGTTATTAAGCATGCCAGTTATCTTTACTGGAGCTTGGTACTAATGAGTATGGTTTGGACTTTTGGTCAAATGGCGCTTGAAAAAGAAGATATTCAAGCATTTTTTCTTGAGCTTATACGCTTTACTATTTTTACAGGCTTTTTCTGGTGGTTACTTACCAACGGTCCTGAAATAGCCAACGCTATCATCAACTCATTACGACAAATAGCAGGAGAAGCAACAGGATTGGGGCCAAAAATATCACCCTCTAGTATTATGGATATTGGCTTTGAAGTCATTACTAAGGTTATCAATAATGCATCTTTATGGTCACCACCAAGCGCAATGGCTGGTTTGATATTAGGTGGCATTATTTTATTTCTGCTTACGCTCATTAGTGTTAACGTGCTAATTCTTATCTGTTCAGGCTGGATATTGGCTTATGCAGGTGTTTTCTTTTTGGGATTTGGCGGTTCACGTTGGACCACAGATATTGCCATTAATTATTATAAAACAGTACTTGGATTAGGCGCACGGTTATTTACCATGATATTTATCATTGGTATAGGAAAAAACTTTTTAGATGACTACTACACCAAAATGCAAGCAGGAATCAACTTGCAAGAAATGTTCGTTTTATTTGTCGTCGTGGTTATTTTATATACTTTAACAGACAAAATACCCGCTTTACTTTCTGGTGTTATCACGGGTGCATCAATCGGCAGCAGAAATGTAAATAGTAATGCCATAGCAGCTGGGGCAGCAGCTGGGGCAATCGCTGCTACAAATATGAGTGCATCAATGATCAGAGAAAGTACTTCTCACCTTGCTGGTGGTGCTAAGGCACTTGGAGAAGCCGTTAATGCCGCCAGAAAGAACATGACTACGGGTAATAATGTAGCTTCTGCTTCACATTTTAACACGCCACCAGATGATACGGGACTCACAGATGCCTTTAGAACCATTTCGAGTCCTGAGCCACATATCCCTCAAGGAAGGAGTGAAGCGGTAACAGAAGTCAATGAAAGGCCCCGCAATAAAGCAGGCGATAACATCGTATCAACAAATAAAGAAAAAAGCAGAAAAGGTGAAGAAATAGCCTCTGGCATAAAACGGTATTTTTAAGAGGCTATGCTGAAGAATAGTTTTTTCTCGGACAGTTAGGTAATACCCTGAACAAATAGCTCAAGTTTTTCCAGGGCAATGAAATGGATTAATGATTCTTAAGTGCGGCTATGCGTTCTTTGATAGGCGGGTGACTGGAAAACATAGCTGCTAACCCCTCTTTTAAACCACTACGAATACCCATGGCCGACATGTTGGCAGGCATTGCACTTGGTGCTTCATATTCTTCGCTCAAGCGTTGGAGTGCTGAAATCATATTCTGTTTTCCAGCAAGATTGGCACCTGCTTCATCAGCCCGAAATTCTCGCTTGCGTGAAAACCACATAACAATAGCGCTAGCAAAAAAGCCAAGTATAATTTCTGCTATAAAACTAGTGATATAAAACCCAAAGCCTGGCCCACTATTTTCCTCATCTCTGCGTAAAAAACTATCAACAGCATATCCAATGAGTCGTGCAAAAAACATGACAAAGGTATTAACTACACCTTGTATTAAAGACAGCGTAACCATATCACCATTAGCAACATGACCTATCTCATGACCAATAACTGCCCTTGCTTCTGATGGATTAAAACGATCAAGCAATCCTTGGCTGACTGAAACTAACGCATCGTTTTTATTCCAGCCTGTAGCAAATGCATTGAGCTCAGGTGAAGGGAAAATGCCTACCTCAGGCATACCGATACCTGCCTTCTGAGATAGTTCGGTAACGGTGTCAACTAACCAGCGCTCCTGCGCATTACGTGGCTGCTGGATAATCTCTGTACCCGTGCTCATTTTTGCCATCCATTTGGACATGAGTAGAGATACAAAAGAACCCGCAAAACCAAACACAGCGCAAAATATTAGTAATGCAGAAAGATTTAACCCTTGGGAGGTCATATAGCTGCCAACACCCAATATATTTAGGGTGATACTTGCCAGCGCTACAACTGCAAGATTAGTCGCCAGAAATAGCAGTATTCGTTTCATTACAGAATGATTACCTTTATTCAGAGTTAGAGTAGAGTGGCTATATAAATGGTAACTAACTTACCATCTTTCAAGCGTTGTCGACGAAATTTACAGATAATAAACTTAAGCCCGATAAAACAAAGAGGCATAGCGTTTCCAGATAAAAAACGACATTACTTATGCCTTGCTAAGATAATAAAAAAATAGGACTAAAAACCTTATTGCTTGTATTTCCCAAGAAAACGGGCAAGTCGAGTGATGATATCTTCCAACTCTTCTAGTCTTGGCAACGTGACAAGACGGAGATGATTTTTCTCTGGCCAATTAAAAGCGCTACCCTGCACCAATAACACTTTTTCTTGGAGAAGCAGATCAAGTATCAGTTTTTCATCATTCTTTATTGAATATCTTTTAGGATCGAGCCGTGGGAAGACATAAAGCGCTCCTTTGGGTTTTACACAGCTAACACCAGGAATTTGTTCCAGCATTTCCCATGCTTTATTTCTTTGCTCTAACAACCGACCACCAGGTATAACAAGGTCTTTTATACTTTGATAACCACCTAAGGCTGTCTGTATTGCAAATTGCGAAGGCACATTGGCGCACAGGCGCATGGACGCAAGCATCTCCAAACCTTCCATATAATCAACTGCCTTGTGCCGTGCACCACTGGCTACAAGCCACCCAGCGCGCAGACCCGCAGCACGATAGGATTTTGACAGCCCATTAAATGTAATACATAAAACATCTTCTGCCAGCGTCGCCATCGGCGTATGCTGGACACCATCGTATAATATACGGTCATATATCTCGTCAGCATAAATGATGAGATTATTTCTTCTGGCAAGCTCAACAATTTGTTCTAACAACTCTTTTGGATACACGGCACCAGTCGGATTATTAGGGTTAATAACAACAATAGCTCTAGTCTTTGATGTTATTTTTTTTTGTATATCATTAATATCTGGATACCATTCGGACTGCTCATCTTTGATATAATGAACCGCTCGGCCACTACACAAATTAACGGCTGCGGTCCACAATGGGTAGTCTGGTGCTGGAATAAGCACTTCGTCGCCATGGTTGAGCAATGCCTGCATCGCCATGACAATTAATTCACTAACGCCATTGCCAATCACAATATCTTCTAGCGTGATTTTAGGTAGATTCTTTTTTTGGCAGTCTTGCATAATGGCTTTTCGAGCTGAAAATAGCCCTTTTGAATCACAATAACCTTGTGCCTGCGGTAAGTTTCGAATCATGTCTTGAATGATTTCTTCAGGGGCATCAAGCCCAAAAGCAGCAGGATTCCCTGTATTAAGCTTAAGGATTTTATGTCCTTCATCTTCCAGTCGCTTTGCTTCACGCAGTGCAGGTCCCCTAATGTCATAACAAATATTTGCCATCTTCAGGGATTTTACAATTTTAGTCATGGCACTCTTTCCAAAAACTCCTACTGGCATATGTATTACTCTAGTGTTAAGCCACCATTACCATAAGTATTAACCATTATGGCGTTGAAGAGCCTAAGCTGCCAAGAGGTGACCGCCAGAAAAGAATATTTCTATTAAAAAGAACAATGATACATTATTATGCCAACTCCTATGGAGATCATCATGAAAATTAATAAGTCAAATAAACAGTGGCGAACTCAGCTGTCCAGTGAGCAGTATCATATTTGTAGAGAGCAAGGAACTGAAGCGCCTTTCTCGGGTAAATACAATACCTTTGATCAAGATGGTTTATATCATTGTGTATGCTGTAACCAACCTTTGTTTGACTCAGCGGTAAAGTTTAATGCCGGGTGTGGCTGGCCCAGCTTCTGGGAGTCAATTAATAGTGGAGCCCTCACTTACCAAGATGACTATAGCCTTGCTGTAAAGCGTGTGGAAGTGCGCTGTTCGGGTTGCGATGCTCATCTTGGACATGTATTTGATGACGGCCCCGAGCCTACCGGGAAGCGGTATTGTATCAACTCGGTGGTACTCGACTTTAAAAAAAGATAGTACAAAGCATATTATTGCCGTTATCCATACGGCATTGAAGGCAATAAACTGCGTATCATACCTAACAACGCATAAAGATATTTGACAGTATCGCGCTTAATAGATATTATTTTCCTCGGCCTTTGAAGGTGAATGCGTCCCCTTCGTCTAGTGGCCTAGGACACCGCCCTTTCACGGCGGTAACAGGGGTTCGAGTCCCCTAGGGGACGCCATTAATTTTATAACAACCTATTTAACAAATCCGCCGCTGTATAACAGCTTGAGTAGAATAATAAAACTGCTCGAAGTTAGTCACTTAAAGAGTCCCTTCCTTAAAAAAAACTAATATTTTAACAATCCCAGCCTGTTGTAGCATTCTTAGATCATCCTTGATGAGACAATGTCAATAATTGAAAGAATCCACTGATAACAAAACTCTCGCCGATAGCCCGCCAGCTACTTTTCCCAAGATAGCGCTGGACTTTTTTTAACCTTGAACCTTTTCAACCAAAATGTTTTTTCAGTCTTTGTTAATAAAATACCGCCCAGTAAAGGAAGCATAGCTAATATAGATGCTTTAGAAACCGTATGAGATGACAGAAAGGACGATAATGTTAATGCAACAATTGGGAACAATAAAAAGCAAATTGATGCTGTAAAGGGACTAGAAATTTCATTCAGCTTGAAATAAGCGGCAACCCCACCTACGCCAGCAATAACGCCTAAGTACAGCACTGAAGAAATTGATTCCACTGTAAATGAGTGGATATTGGGAGTTTCAACCAAGGCTGACGTAGCTAACAAACATATTGCTGCAATCAAGCAAGGCAGCGCATTATAAGTAAACACCTTAATATTTTTGCAATGCTTTTGAATCATAACATAAGTTAATGCGTGCATAATCACAGCACCGCCTAATGCCAGAGAGCCTATTAAATAATCTTCTCCTCCTATCTTCATTTCGTTCATTAAAATTGAACATAAACTGATGACTGCAATAAGTAGTCCTACTACCTGATGCACTGACAGCCGTAAATTTAAAAATAGGGCAGATACAACCATTACTGCAATTGGCATATTGGCAAAAATAATCGCCGCCAAACCTGAAGATATGTATTGCTCGCCAAAAATCATTAACGTGAATGGAATAGCAAAATAACAAATGGCTACCAGCAGCATCCATTTTTGCTGCGGTTTAGGAAACAGTAGCGGCTGTTTTAACTTGTACGCTATGAATATGAGTATAGGAGCAGCAATTAAGAATCGCAGCCCTGTGGCCAAAATAGGGGGAATGGTTGCCACTGCCATTTCCATAGCTATCCAGGTTGTTCCCCAAATTAAACAAACTGAAAAAAATAGTAGCAAAGGTAAATATTTCTTGTTCATGCTTATTCACCTACTCCATAGAAAAGTGTAACGGCTAACGATACCAATATAGTGTAAATACTAGGAAAAAACTTTGCTAAATTGCATGTTATTCCACTCTATTATAGAATATTTTTCTATATTTTATTTTTTTTTAGGATAACATGATTAAGATAGATTCAATTGATAGAAAAATTCTTTCTCTATTACAAAAAAAAGGCGACTTATCATTAGCTGAATTATCCGAATCGGTTAATCTCACCACAACACCTTGCTGGAAGCGCCTAAAAAAATTGGAAGAGTGTGGAGTGTTGAAGCAACGCGTTGCTTTACTTGATCAAGTAAAATTGGGATTTTCTTTTACCGCCTTTGTCCATATAAAAACAACCAATCACTGCAGTGAGTGGTATAAAAGCTTTACGGATAAGGTATTAGCACTTGATGAAGTAATGGAGCTTTACCGCATGGCAGGTAATTATGACTATATGATGAAAATCGTTGTAGCTGATATGGCTGCTTTTGATCTTTTTTACAAAAAACTGGTTGCAAGTATTGATGGACTAACTGATGTCACCTCTACCTTTGCTATGGAGCAGATGAAGCATACCACCGCTTTACCTCTCTAAACTATCTGCTCAAGCACTGTGGTCGCAAACGCCTTCGTAAACAATCCAAGTCAGTTAGCGAAGTGGCCACAATCACCATATTTCATGCTAGCGCTCATCGTTTCCTAGAACATTTCTATATTAATCATGCCTGTCAATATGGGTACAAGTACTTTCATGAACTAGCCAGTTATTACCCGTTTGTTAAGCTGACACTGCAAGCACTTACGGTACTCCCAGCTTTTTTGCAGGCACGTCATGGTAAAGTATCTGGCATTTCTTATACCTGACTCAACAGGCGTTTCAAAGAAGAAACTTACTCTGAACATTCAGGGCTGGTTGAGATCACTTGATAATTGTTATGTTGAACTCAGGTGATGATTAAGGTTGATGAGCTTGTGAAACGCTTTACGGAAAAGGCCATTTTGGGGCGATTATTTTTTTTGCTTCATTATATGCTCAAGCTGCAAGATTTTAAGCAAAGATATCCAAAAACTTGCAGTGTGACTGGATAGTAAAACTGCCTAATACTCTGTTTTTTATGGGTGCACTAATTTTTCAAGTTAAAATTAAATAGTTAATCTATATTTCAGTAATGCCTGTCATACATTTTTGAGCTGCCGCCATTTTGAGACTATTACGCCACTTAACTCGTTATCTCCTTTCCCAGCTGATAATTTCTGTGCAATATTAAGTATGATCATGAATAAAATATGTGAGGTGAAAATATGAAGCCTAACTATTGGAACGTGCCGCTTAGACATTTACTAGTAGCTTTAGTACTTCTTATTACAAGCACATCAGTAATGGCTACAGATCGAGTATATACAGGATTTTTTAATAATAAAGCTGTTAGCGGTTACGATACGGTCGCATACTTTACTGAAGGCAAGCCTAAGAAAGGCAGTGATCGGTATACCACCAAATACATGGGTGCAAAATGGTTATTCAGTAGCATAGAAAACCTAGAATTATTCAAAGCTAACCCTAAGAAATACGCTCCTCAATATGGCGGTTACTGCGCATGGGCCATGGCTCAAGGGCACACCGCTAAAAGTGACCCGAAACAATGGTCTATTGAAAATGGTAAGTTATATCTAAACTACGATGCTTCAGTAAAAAAGAAATGGTTAGCAGATAAAGAAGAGTCAATTAAGAAAGCAGATCAACATTGGTCCGCTATTCTCAAGTAAGAATGAATTTGAGGAAATCATATTATGCTAAGTACAATTATTCGTCTATGTAGCTGGATTATTGTCGCATGGATTGCCAAGATCTTTCTATTCTCTCTTCCCTATAAATTTTCAGGTCACCCTGATACAGTTCATATTTTTAGCACTATCGGACAATGGATTGGCGATGTTTTTAATCAAGAAATTGGCGCTTGGTTTACTCAATACGGTGCTATTGCTGTTGGTGCAACCGAACTGATAGTCAGCATGGTATTGCTTATTCCTATTATCTTGTTATTTTTATCAAAGCTTTTTGATTACAAGCCCGTAGTTGATGTGCGGTGGTTCCATTGCCTTGGCGGATTTGCTGCATCCATCATTATGCTTGGGGCTGTCTTCTTCCATCTAGCATCCCCTTTGGGTATTGTGGTGCAGCATGAAGGAAAAGAAGACGGTGGCTCACTTTTTTATTCTGCTGTTTCAATCCTAATTTTAGGAATGGTAATTGCTATAGCTAATTACAGCCTAATTAAAAATAAGGTCAATGTATCTTGGTAAGAGATATAGACCGAGTGCATACTATATAAATCTTATGATTATCCGCACCTTACTAATTATTACTTATATATGGCACTGTCTTTTGCGTAGAGTGATGCCATCTAATTTTTTTAAACTGAATGCTGAATACTTTAATGAAAGTAAAGGATTATTTTCCAAGCTCGATATAAATGAGTTAATCCATCCATGCTGGCGTTTAAATCAATATAAGCTTGATTTTATTCCCCAAAAAATAAACTATCCGGTATTTCTAAAACCGGAGTGGGGACAGAATTCCACGGGGGTTGTTCGAATTAATAGCGCTGCCGAACTCACTAAAGTTCTTAAGCAAAGAGCAAAAAGTGCTGCGCCATACTTAATTCAAGAGAGCGCTATTGGTAACAGGGAATTTGAAGTTTACCTCATTTCATCACCAGACTCACTGGATAATTTTTCTACGCTATCCATTTCAGAAGTTTTAAACGATAGTGAACACTCATTGCCCGTTAATGGGGTTTATAATCAGGCAACGTCTTACATTGATATTACTGATTCATTTAACGATGAACAGTTGGCCATATTATGGGGCTATCTAAAAACCATTAGAACATTTCGTACGGCACGTTATGGCATAAAGGCCAATAGCATAAAAGATTTATTGACCGGAAAGTTTAAAATTTTTGAGATTAATCTCTTCCTTCCTATGCCACTTGTACTTCTTTGTAAAAATGTTGGGTTTTGTTATAAAGCACTACTTGCCAACCGATTTGGCCGTGAGCTGGCAATCATTACAGAAACCATCCCTAAGAGTCAGAGAAATAAATCTATTCTTTTTCAAAAATTGTTTACCCGAAAATATAAAGCATTGGTTAACAAAAGGAGAGCGACTTCTTGATTTATATAAAAAAACTTATTTACCAATGTATTAATAGTAAGCTTCTTAACGGCTGTACAAATTTCAACCCCCTAGAGGTACGTAAAAGCTGTCGTTCCAAAAAACAGGCACGCGAAGCATTTGCACGACACAATATACCTCATTCTAAAGGCGTAACATTTATCAATCCTTGGAAGGCTCACCTTTTTGCAAAAAAACATGGCTTCCCTCTGGTCATCAAACCCAATGTTGGAGGGTTCTCAAGAGGAAGTTACTTCCCAATTCATAATTTTTGGTCACTTTGGAAAGCTATGTTTCTGGCAAAAATATGGTGGCCTGTCAGTGTGGTTGAACAATATCTGGAGGGAAAAAACTACCGCGTATTAGTGGCAGATGGCCGCGTTATTTCCGTCATACAGCGGTATGCTCCCTTTGTTATTGGAAACGGTGTAGACAGTATTTCCGCTTTAATTGACAAAGAAAACAACATTCGTAATAAAATGGGGCTGCACCAGTGGATGTACCCTCTTCAGAAAAAAAAGAAAACGCAGTCATTCCTAGCAAGGCAGGGTCTCAGTATCAACTCGATACCTGACGATAGACAACGGATATTGCTTTTTCATAGAGTGGCCCTGCCTTCGGGAGGTATTATTGAAACAGTTGAGAAAGACAAAATTCCGACTAAAAACATTCTGTTAATGGAAAAAATACTTCATATTTTTGATGCCAATATTCTTGGGATCGATATTATTATGGAGAAAGGTATTGAACATGACTACGATGCACAGAAAAGTATTCTTCTTGAGGTAAACTCCAGACCTTGCGCTGAAATGCATCACTACCCACGATACGGAGAACGCGATGATATTTCAGGCTATTTGAATAAGCTGTCAGATCTTCATATCAAGCAGACAGATATCTTTTGATGTGCTGATCTAACATTTTTACTGCATTTGTGAATCATACCGTTCTGTTGAAAGCAAACAATGCGTTCTCAAACTATTTTAGTTTTAGTTTATCTTATTCTTGATTTACGAGTGTATTGTTATGCATAAAACGGCTAAAGCATAACAAAAACACCCTACTGTTACTTGCAGAACTGCATTAGTTAAGTAATTTTCCCATGACACTGTTTATATTTCTTCCCAGAGCCACAGGGACATGCTTCATTACGCCCAACTTTACGGCCTTCGCGGACAAAGGGTTGAACATTAGTCGTACCTTCCATTGGCTTTCCAGTAGGAGGTAATGCATTGCTATCTCCAGGGCTTTCAGCAGCAGCATGCTGGAACTTCATTCGCCTAGCTAAGTCTTCTCTACGTTGACGCTCAGCCTCTTCCGTCTGGTCATCCTGCTGCACCTGAACATGCGATAACAATCTAGTCGTATCATGTTTGATATCTTCCAACATCTGCTGGAACAGCTCAAATGCTTCCCGCTTGTATTCTTGCTTTGGGTTCTTCTGGGCATAACCTCGCAGGTGAATACCTTGTCGCAAGTGATCCATTGTTGCTAGATGTTCTTTCCATTTATCATCAAGGATACGTAACAAAATATGCTTTTCAAAATTGCGAAGGACGTCACTCCCTGCCAGCTCTTCTTTTTTACGATAAGCATCAGTCGTTGCATCAATAATTTTCTGCCGCAACGCATCTTCATCAAGGCGATCGTCTTCATTAAGCCACTGCTGCACAGGAATTTCTTGATTTAATTCACTGGCAATACGCTCTTCTAATCCGACTATATCCCACTGCTCCTCTAGGCTCTGGGGCGGGATATGACTGCTGATTATCGCATGAACCACATCATCCCTTAGCGCCTCAATACTGGATGAAATATCTTCAGCATTTAACAGCTCATCGCGCTGTTTGTAAATCACTTTACGCTGATCGTTAGCCACATCATCGTACTCAAGCAACTGCTTACGAATATCAAAGTTACGTCCTTCAACTTTACGCTGGGCTTTTTCAATCGCATTACTGACCATGCGATGCTCAATGGCTTCTCCCTTATCCATTCCTAGAGCCTTCATAAACCCTTTAACTCGGTCTGAGGCAAAAATACGCATCAGATTATCTTCTAAAGATAAATAAAAGCGTGAAGAACCAGGGTCACCCTGACGGCCTGCACGGCCCCTCAACTGATTATCAATACGCCGAGATTCATGCCGCTCCGTACCAATAATGTGAAGACCACCAGCTGCTAGTACGTCTTGATGGCTCTTCTGCCACTCTTTCTTAGCATGACTAATAACTTCATCCGAGGAATTATTGAGCTTAACAACTTCTGCTTCCCAGTTACCCCCCAATGAAATATCCGTACCTCGACCAGCCATATTAGTTGCTAGCGTAATAGCACCTGGCTTGCCAGCCTGAGCAATAATTTCCGCTTCTTTTTCGTGAAACTTTGCATTTAACACCTGATGCTTTAAGCCCACTTTATTCAATGCTGCTGACAGCCGCTCAGAAGATTCAATAGAAGCCGTACCGACCAACACCGGTCTATTTACTGCAACAGTCTCTTGGATATCTGCAATAATCGCCTCGTACTTTTCTTCAATTGTCAGATAGACAAGATCATTGAAGTCCTTCCTCGCCATAGGTTTATGTGTTGGAATAACCACAACATCCAAACCATAAATCTGTTGCAGTTCAAACGCCTCGGTATCAGCGGTGCCAGTCATACCAGATAGGGTTTTATAGTTACGGAAATAATTTTGAAACGTTGTAGAAGCAAGAGTCTGACTCTCCGCTTGAATGTCTAAGCCTTCTTTTGCTTCCAGAGCTTGATGTAAACCTTCAGATAAACGACGACCCGGCATAGACCTGCCGGTATGCTCGTCAACCAGCATGATCTCGCCCTTTTGAACAAGGTACTCAACATTACGCGAAAATAAAACACGTGCTTTTAATGCGGCATTAACATGATGTAATAGATTAAGGTTCTGTGGTGCGTAAAGACTTTCACCTTCCGGTAACGCTCCTTCATGTTGTAAAAGCTCTTCAATGTGCTGATGGCCATGTTCTGTCAGCTCCACTTGACGACTTTTTTCATCGATAATGAAATGGCCCGGATCTTTTACTTCGCCTTCGCTTGTAACTTCCTGACGAGTGAGTTTAGGCACCAGCAGATTCATCTTTTTGTAAAGTTCTGAAGAATCTTCAGCAGGCCCAGAAATAATCAGAGGTGTTCTTGCCTCATCAATTAATATTGAATCGACCTCATCAACAATAGCAAATGACAAAGTGCGCTGAAATTTATCCTCTTTGCGAAAAGCCATATTATCTCGGAGATAATCAAAGCCAAATTCATTGTTGGTGCCATACGTTATATCTGCTTCATACGCTTTTCGCTTCTCATCAGGCTCCTGCTGAGGAACAATAACCCCAACGGTTAGTCCTAAAAACTCATAAATAGGTCTCATCCAGTTGGCATCACGGCTGGCAAGGTATTCATTCACTGTTACCACATGAACACCTTCCCCAGAAATAGCATTTAGATAGGCAGGCAACGTAGCTACTAGCGTTTTTCCTTCACCCGTGCGCATTTCAGCAATACGCCCCTCATGAAGGGTTATCCCCCCCACAAGCTGAACGTCAAAATGGCGCATACCCATAACGCGCTTACCCACTTCTCGCACCACAGCAAATGCTTCAGGCAGCAGCTGATCAAGTGTTTCCCCTCGGTTGAAGCGCTCTTTGAACGCCTGTGTCTTCGCCTTCAACGCACTATCATCAAGGCCAGACAAACTGTCCTCAAGCGCATTAATGGTCTTGACCAGCTTTCTCATACGTTTTAGCTGCCGGTCGTTGCGGCTACCTACAAATTTCTTAACTAAAGAAGCAAACATAAGTTGGTTATAGTCTCACGCTCAATTTTCAAGCTGCCCTTTCTACCGACAAACCCGAGCCGTCAGTATAGACACGCTACTAATAGATAGACATTTTATGACAATCACGAAAAAGTCTCACCCATATTCGTTCTATTTATTGCATTGAAAAGAAATCATTATAGTAAGACTTACGCATTGACAGTGCGAAATATATAATTAAAACCAGTTATATCAATATTTCTAGTCAAATGGCATAAAGTTGTCACTGTTATTTGAAAACATAAAATTTATGACTAAAGAATAAAAATACGGAGCTGCCGCATAAAGGAAAACAGCCTGAAGTAGGCGAATCTGTTTCAGAGGTTAAGCCTGACAACCTATTATGCCAATTGTGTTGTTTAACTACGCTATTACGCTGACCACCTGAATACCAGCTCTGCGTTGTAACCCCTAGAAATAGCCCGGCTATTTACTTGTCATTCCGCCTTACTCTGGACTGAGATTACCCATACTCATTATGAGAGTTAGAAAATATGATTGGTATAAATCGGTTTCTTATGTCAAGCTGAGATTATTATAGACGCAGTGAAGCTGAAAGCTGATCTTTAAATGAACAGACGAGCGATGGAACTATGGGCTATTGCATAAAAAAAGCAACACACAAAGCATGCTGCTTTTTTTCATTGATCATTGATCTTAGGCGAAGCAATAAACTATAATTATATAGTTTTAGCCATTAGATAGGTCGAATATCTTCTGCCTGAGGACCTTTTTGGCCTTGAGTTACTTTAAATTCAACACGCTGGCCTTCAGCCAGAGACTTGAATCCATCACCTACAATTTGACGAAAGTGGGCAAATACATCTGGCCCGCCGTTCTCTTGAGCGATGAAGCCAAAACCTTTCTCGTCGTTAAACCACTTAACTGTACCGGTAGTAATAGACATAATCATATCCTGATATATTCATAATAACTGCAGCCTTATAATAAGGCAGTGAAGCTAGAAGTTTTATTATTACTTATGAAGAATATGACGAGCTATTACACTCGGAACATCAAATCTGTACATAAAGAATAACTCACACTTTTAACGTGCTTTCATTATATACTGGTTTATTGCTTAGGCAAGAGGTATATACCCTTTATTGCTGAAAATTGTTAATTTTTTAGTATTTTGCATACCCGTGATCTGAGGTACCATTTTTGGGCACCTCGCTATAATAATTAAACCCCTATTTAATGTGACTAATGAGCGCTACCAAAGCATTCAGAAAAGAAACCCTGAAGCTAGCGGTATCTCTGGTGCGGCAAAAGAATTAAGGGTAATGACTAAAAAGCTTCTTTCACTATCTGAAGATAGAAACCTTCCAATATGACCCATTGATGAATAGGGAAAATATTCAGCAGGCAGTGTTTGGCGTATTCGGTTTTATTTGACCGATATACTATCTATACCCGTGACCATTGAAGATGCTTGATTTTTCAACATTTTTTGCCAACCTATAGCTATGCCGAAATTTACACTCACACAGCAACAGAAATCTATCTTGGAATCCCGCCATAAAATGTCACGGGATGCTCGAGAGTGTGACCGCATCAAAGCCGTTCTGCTACGTTCTGAAGACGGGTCAGTAAAAGCCATTTCTCAAGCGCTTAGAAAAACTGAGCACTCTATCGCTCGGCATATTAATGACTACCTGACCAAGGAAAAGCTCAAGCCTGAGA
>JAQYUY010000098.1 GCA_028728195.1 Endozoicomonas sp. (ex Botrylloides leachii) | reverse complement strand
TTGGTTAGAAAATTGCCGTCGTTTATGGAAGAATACCGAGCGTAAACTCAATACGAGTCTTCAATTTACGCACTTGGCCTTTTTGGCTCTCTTGTTGAGAAGATTATGAACAGCTTCTTAAAGCCCTAAATTGATCGAGTTCATAATTTAGATTATGCAAATCCATGATATAAGTGAGTCGATATAGCTTATGATTAAGGTTGATGGGCTTATAAAGCTATTCACGGAAAAGGCCATTTGAGGTCTATTGCGTTATTTTTTTGCTTGATTGCTTTTCAGGTTTAACTGAGTAACACTGTATATCAAATACAGCAGGTAGATGCTGATAATAAATAATGACAATAAATTAAACAGATTGCTTATATTATTATGCGCTGCATGAAATTAGTGACAAACGGGTTACGATATATATCAATGTTTTTTTTATTAACCGCTTGTCGTCAATCTCCTCCTTGCCCTCAACAAACCAATCCACAGTATGCACCCAGTGCTGGATGCTTAGTGCTTAATAATAAAGGAGAGGTTTTAATGGTAGAGCAAGTTAATCAGCAGGTTAACGTACCAGGAGGCAGTAGTGATTACCAAGAATCAGCCCAATGTACTGCTCACCGAGAAACATGGGAAGAAACGGGGCTAGATATTAGCCCTGTGCAGTTAATAAAAATATTTAATAACGGATTCCAGCTTTATTTGTGTCAGTTAAAGGGTATTAATAACACAATAAACCCGCCCATGCGCTTAGAAGTAAGGCGAGCCTTTTGGCTAAATCCTGAGCATTTCAGTCACTACCAATGGCGCTATAGCAACCAGCAATCATGGTTGAAACAGTGGTTGAGTAAGCATTATTAATGCTGAAGCTATATCTTTACTGATTTTATCTTATACCGTTGAGTCTTGTTCACTAATGCGAAAGTAGCTGCTATTACAGGGCAGTGATTTACTACCTTTTTGATACTAATAATATTTCGTGCTCCCCAACCTTGTTGCATTTTTCTAATGATGAGTTTACCACCAGATCGCTTATTTTAAACAAGGCAGATCAGAGCGGCTAAAGATCAAGGGTGAAGAGGGAGGAAGCGCCTTATTACCAAAGGCCAGCCCGAGGGTTTCAAGGAGGAAGTTATATCATGCCTCTTTTCTATGCTGACTACCCGACCTCCAAGACTGCGTTGGAACTACTCGCAATAGCCGTGCTATTACGGGTCGTTAGTTTGGCTGCCCATGTTCATATAATAGTTAGAAAAAATGATTGGTATTACATTTTCTGCATAGATAATGCAGATGTCTGTTAGTTGCTTTTCCTTTTTTACAGCACCTTTAGTTTGACGACACGGGACACAAATAACGGGAGCTACAAGCATTCGATCTCAAGATAAAGTTGGGAGTATAACAGATCAACTGGTTTGAACGGCTACCCTTTTTTAGCTATTATCGCCCCACTTTATGTTTGTGTGCATAATATAGGATTTACCTATCAATGAAGTTAATGTTTCTTGCTGGAAGCTTTCGTAAGAAAAGTGCGACTCAGGGAATTATTCGTACCATCGTTGAAAATGCTACTGATTATCAATATTGTGCCCCTAGGATAGATAAACTGCCATTTTATTCGGAAGATCTTGATGGTAGTCATAGGCCAGATATTGTTATAGATTTTATTAATCAAGTCTCTGGTGTTGATGGAATAGTACTTTGCTCTCCTGAATATAATCATAGCATTCCTGCTGTATTAAAAAATGCTATTGATTGGGCATCAAGACCTGCATTCAAGTCTTCTCTAAAAGATAAGCCTATCACTATTATTTCACAAACTAACAGTGAGGTAGGTGGGGCTAGGCTGCAGGCACATTTAAAGTTAGTACTTGACTCAACATTATCGCGCATATATCCATCACATGAAATGATGATCTCAAATATAAGCACAAAAATATCAGATGAACAAAGAGTTATTGATGATATCACCGTGTCAAGACTAAAAAGACATATAAATATGTTTATCTCATTTATTGCTTAGATATCACACTAAGTTTTTCCGTGAGTAGCTGTTTTACTTCCCATCAGATTAAAAGACCTTCGTTGTGTATTAAGGGATTATAATTTTTTGTTAGAGAATTTTTTCCGCTTATGGAAAAATATCAAGCGTAAATTGGATATAAGTCTTCAATTTACATACTTGGCTTTTCTAGCACCCTCTTGAGAAGGTTATGAGCAGCTTTTTAAATAAAAAGCTTTTAGAATAACGCATTGAAGGCTTATTTATTACCATTGCCTAACAGGCGCATGTCAAATAAACATGAACATAAACACCCATAAAATAAGCACTAATGAATTTGTATTGTTAATGGCGCTGATAACATCATTAATAGCGCTCTCTATTGATGCCATTATGCCAGCTTTTCCAATGATGGCTAAGGATTTGCATGTAATTAGAAATAATAGTATTCAGTCAGTCATTGTTTATATTTTTTTAGGTTTAGCAATTGGACAGCTACTCTTTGGCCCCCTTTCAGATATTGTTGGCCGTAAAATACCGGTGATTACTGGGCTTATCATATATATTACCGGAACGTTGCTCGCCTTGTTCTCACATCATCTTGACGTAATGATAGTGGCCAGAATTATGGAGGGTATTGGTTTATCGGGGCCAAGAACCGCTAGCATTGCTTTGGTTAGAGATCTATATAAGGGTGATAATATGGCGAGGATAATGTCATTTATCATGATGATCTTTATCATGGTTCCTATTATAGCTCCAACCATTGGGCAGTTTATTCTATTTTTTGCAGGTTGGCGTGCAATTTTTTGCTTACTTATTGTTGTTGCGTGCATAGATTTAGTTTGGTTTGCTGTACGACAGCCAGAAACGCTTCCTCCTGATAAGAGGTTTTCTTTCTCTTTGAACAAGCTATGGTTTTCAATGAAAGAAGTGTTGAAAAATAGGCAAGCATTAGGATATACAGTTGCTGGAGGGGTTATAAATGGTGCATTTATTGGTTACTTAAGCTTATCTCAGCCTATCTTTCAGGGTGCATACCACCTTGGGAGTACATTCCCTATATTTTTTGCCTTGCTTGCAATAGCTATAGGTTCAGCTTCCTTCTTTAATGGTAAATTGGTCGTTCGTTTCGGTGCACAAAAAATGACACATTATGCTGCTATAATGTTTACGGTCTGCTCGGCGATATTTTTTCTCGTTGTGCAGATGGCAAATGGGAAGCCTCAGTTATGGCTGTTAGTGGTTTTTATGCTGATTATTTTATTTTCTGTGGGAATAATGTTTGGTAATCAAATGGCGCTAGCAATGGGTTCAATAGGCCATGTTGCCGGAATGGGAGCAGCTATTGTTGGAGCCTCTTCAACTTTTATAGGAGCTGGTATTGGTATGGTTATTGTGCATAGCTTTCACCAAGCGGTGACTCCTTTAGCTATTGCTTTTGCTCTATGTGGCATCCTTACCATTATCGCACAGTATGTTGCTCGAACAACGCTGAATTCAAGCAATTAGTGCAACTGATGTCATCATCTTTTCTAGCTATGCTATTGTGCCTTGTTATAGCGTTTGGCTATCCATGCTTATGATGGTGGTTATGAAACACGGTTGGTATTTAGATAGAAATCAAATTAAAAAAGGGATCTGAGTTAGACTCAGATCCCCATCCCGTTATCAATCTAGCCGTAAAAAACGGCCTGCTTGATAATCTATCAAGCGGCAACAGCGCCTGCAATGTGTTGATTTTTTAATGCTTGAATTTTCTCTAGGTACCCATGGTATTCTGGGGAACCATCATGGGAGTAATTTAAGTTCTTAAATAGGCCGGTTAGTTTAATGAAATAATCACGAGCTGCTTCCTTATCAGCAAAATCATACGACTGACGAATAAGGCTGGCTACCAGTTCAAAACATGCTTGCTGGCGTTTTATAGGACAGCTTGCATCAACATTGTCAAAAGCATCTTGTTGTAGATAGACCATATCCAGTAGTAGTGACTTCTGGAAGATTATATAGTCGCTCAGTGTTACACCTTCCTCACCGGTTACCTGCATCATTTGATTAATGCTATCGCCTCGTACCAGCAATTGCTGCATTTCTTTAACAGTGCTAACCCATTCAGAAGAAATATTTTCTTTGTACCAATCAGATAACTGGTCTAAATAACGTGACCAAGAAATCAATGGATCAATTGCTGGGTAGAAACGTTTGTAGGCACGTTCATAGGACAACCCGAGGAAGGTTTTTACTGTTCCTAGTGTTGCTTGAGTCACAGGCTCTTCAAAGTTGCCTCCTGCTGGTGATACTGAGCCTACCATCGTTAGCGAACCTTCTTGATTAGCCTCGTTGGTGATGACACCACAGCGCTCATAAACGCCTTTGATAGCAGAATCCATATACGCAGGGAAGCCTTCTTCACCCGGAATTTCTTCCAGTCGATTAGAGGTTTCACGCATCGCCTGAGCCCAGCGAGAGGTGGAGTCAGCTAGTGCCAATACATCATAGCCCATCTGACGATAGTACTCACCCAATGTTAGACCGGTATAGATAGATGCCTCTCGTGCTGCAACTGGCATAGATGATGTATTACATATAATAACTGTGCGATCAATCAAGGCCCCCCCAGTAGTAGGGTCTTGTAAATGGGGAAACTCTTCGATGGTTTCTACCACCTCGCCGGCACGCTCGCCACAGGCTGTTACGATAACGATATCAGCATTGCAGTAACGAGAAAAAGAATGTTGTAGTACCGTTTTTCCGGAGCCAAAAGGACCTGGAATACAACCGGTACCACCACGGGCAATAGGGAAGAAGGTATCTACGATACGCTGCGTCGTGATCAAAGGGCTATTAGGATACTGACGGGTAGTTTTACCTTTTTTCGCTAGAGTTTCAGAGATGGATCGACGTACAGGCCAGCGTTGATACATCGTGAGGGGTACTTCTTCGCCGCGTTCATTTTTGACACGAGCAACCACTGTATCAACAGAAAAAATACCTTCTTGAATCCAAAGAACTTCGACTTCGCCTTCCGTATCAAAGGGTATCATAATCTGGTGGGTAAATCGTCCTTCAGGGACAGTACCAAATACTTCACCGGCACGTAGCTTATCGCCAGTCTTAACTGTTGCTGTAAATGCCCAGTTTTGACTTTTATCCAAAGATTCTACCTGAACGCCGCGCTGTAGGAAGCTACCATGCATAACGGCCAATCGTTCCAGTGGGTTTTGCAAGCCGTCGTAAATCTGACCGAGAATACCAGGGCCTAGATCAACAGATAGCATTTGACCGGTTTGCATAACCAGATCACCCACTGCAACGCCTCGGGTTTCTTCGTAAACCTGAATATCAGCGGTATTACCCCGAACACGCAAGATTTCCGCCATTAACTGCTCATTAACCGCTTGATTAGCACGCCGACTAGGAGAAATATAAACCACTTCATTTTTAATCAGTGGCTTAGTGCTGTCTTTAATGCTTTCGATAGTGATGATATCACCCATAACCGCTACAACCTTAGCGGTAGACTGTCGTTTACTATCGGTATCTATTTTTTCACTCATCAGTGTAACCATGATGTTGTGTGCTTGTCTGCCCTCTAATCAGGACAAACAGTGCAAAAGGATTCAAGTTTTCAGTCATACTGACAATAAAAGAGTTTCTCTTTTATTGTCAGTATGCTTTTTCGCCCGGTAACTGTGCTGAAAATTCACCGAGTGCTAATTCTGTTAATTCCCTAAAGCGTGTAACAGCCCGCTTTCCTTCATAAGTTGTCCATCTAGCTACTAAGCTCCAGCGCAATACATAAATAATGACAGCCTCAAAATCAAACCGGTGATTTGCGCCTAGCTCATTTAGCTTGGACCATATAGTTCCCAGCAAAATTTTTTCTAACTTGTAGTGTTCTTTTTTTTCAAAGCACGCTACAGCGTCAGTAATCCAAGGAAAGGTGCTTTGAAGGCCCAGTGTTGGGGAACTCCAATTACGACGAATATAGGCGTAACGAGTGCCATAGCTCCAACGTGAAATGCTAGGGGCTTGCTCGCCGCGCGTGATACGCCGTAAGGCTGCTACCACAGAGCGCATATCAAGACGCCAGTTTATCAGTTCACGCAAGCAAGGGCTGTTGAACCCATTAACCAGCTGGGAAGCCAGCTTGATTAATGCTTCTTCCTTAACATCATGGTCAAGGTGACTCCATTGCATGATTTGTTCAACCTTGACCAATGTTTCCATGTCTTCACGGGACAGCATAGATAAGCGACGATCAAGCTGTAATCTTGAAAGCGGTGTTACTTTGCTATCAAATAGCGAGTCAATATGGGGTAGTGATGTCAGCAAGGTATAGTAGGCATTTTCAGCCATAACATACTCCATTGAAAGCAGCAGGCAGTAAGCATTTAAAACAACGACTGTCTGCTGATATCTTATTTGATAATGCCTTCTAGAAGTGCACGGAAGCGTGGTTGCAGATGGTGAAGCAAAACGGATGCAACCGCTTCTTCAGATAGCTCAACCTCAATATCTTTATCTTTTAACCTGAATGTAATGCCAGTCTGGTTTTTATCGCCAACAGCAAAGGTAACGCCTTTTTGTAACATGGCACCTACTTGACCCATAGAAAATTCTAGAATGCTGTCTTTTTTCAGTAGTTCAGGATTTTCTTGAAGCTCATTAACGCCAACAATGGTTTGTGGCAGCACGGCAGTCACATTTTTTTCATTATGAAGCGAATTTTTACCGGCAACTTCTATAATCATTTTCTCAAGCAGGTCTTGATTGCTCATAGAGTGACCAACAGCCGCTCTCAGTTGGTCAGAGAAGGTATCTAATAAGAAGCTTTTTAATTCCAATATTGCATTGCGCTCAGCCAGTTGGAGCGCTTCAGTACCTGCCTTGGTGATAAAGCTAGCTTCTTCTTTTGCCTTACCTATGATGATTTCTGCTTTTTTTTCTGCTTCTTTGATTAAAAGAGCCGCTTGGCTTTTAGCTTCGCTGGTAATCTTCTCGGCTTCAGCTCGTCCGCTCTGCACGCCCTGATTTCTAAGCTTTTCAACGAGTTCCTGGACCCCGACGGAAACCGTTTTTCCTTCGGGCTTGATTGCAACAGTCATGTCAAAATCCTGTTCAAAAAAATGAGGGTTAGCGTATTAACAGCTTATTTACTGGCTTCGGTCATTCTTTGTAAGCATGTTGAAACGCATTACTGATATGATCTAATAAGCTCAGAATGAACGAAGCTCAGTTTATATTGTTAGCTGTCGTTTTTCTAAAAACCTAAGCCGCTAAGCTTGCTCAAGCAGTGATGCCTTGACCCATGACTAGAGCAAATACAAAGGAAAATACGGCAAAACCTTCTACGATAGCCGCCGGAGCAATAGACATACCGAAGACCTCAGGCTTATTTTTGGAAGAATTAATACAGCCAGCAACAGCTTGACCTTGGTAAATAGCTGAGTACATCAGTGCAATACCAGTCAATAAGCCTATGCCAAAAAGACCTGGCGCACTCTTCATAGTTACACCGATACCATTTAGGGTAAACATAATAACGATGCCGTAAATAACCTGAGAAGAAGGCATTGCAGAAACACCAATAAATTTACCATAGCCGCTTTCAACATCCAGCATCGCACCACAGGCTGCTTGGCCTGCAACAGAACAACCAATTGAGCTACCAACTGCACCTAAAGCTACAGGTGCAAATACACCAACCCAACCCAAGGCCATAATCAGATTTTCCATTATTAATCCTCTTTTTTGCTAAAAGCTTTGAAAGGGTAGCCTTCATCAGAAAGGCCCCAGTTGAAAAATTCAATAACATTAAGGCGCATGCCGTGTATCACACCACTCATTAAACAGAGAGCGAAGTTAAGAGCATGACCAAGCAGCAGAATCAATCCTGCAAACAGTACGCCTAGAACTGGCATTGCCTCAAGTGCATCAGCAGCTAGACCATTAAAAGTCAAAGCAAGTGATGCACCGGATAACCCCAGAGCAAAAAGACGCAGGTAGCTCAGCACATCACCGAATGCAGCGGAAACGTTGTAGATAGCTTTAAAGCCATCTAACATTCTCCATAGCAGGTCGGAGGCTTTATTAATCGGGTGGGTGCTGGTAAACAAGAACACAAGCAAACCACCGGTGATCATTAAGCCTGGCCCAAAGGTTTCTTTCCAAACCTGTGCCAATGTGCCAATTTTTCCTAGCCAGAGGCATAAGCCCCCGACCAGAAGTACTGCCCAGCCTATTGGCGCTAGGGCATAAAGCTTCGAGCGATTAACCCAGGCGGTTGCTAAATTGGCAATAACCAGATGAGCAACACCGATCATAACTGATAACCGCATCATTGAGTCATAGTCGTCTAGATTAAGGACGGCAACGGAGCCTAACAAGCTGTTAGGGCTAGGCGCTATCCCAAAGTAACTGCCTATGAGTACTCCCCAGATGATGCCGAGGCCAGACATAAATAACCCCATGTTCATCAGGCGTTTACCTGATTGAGTGGCAGTCAGTTTTTTGCGGAATAACAGCAAGATTAAACCAAAAATGCTAGAGTACATGACATCACTCATGATCATTGCAAAAAACAATGCAAATGAGTAAAACACAGCATTACCTGGATCCCAAGAACGGTAGCTAGGCATTTGGAAGAAGGTCATTGCATCGGCGCCACCACCGGTGCTGTTGGGATTGTCCAAAATGGTCGGTGGATTATCATCCTCTGAGGGCTTTTCGAACAATACAGCAGCACTGTGCTGAACGGTAAAGCTTTCAACGGCGGCCTTTTCGGTAATGGGAACCCAGCCTTGAACCAAGAAGAACTCATCTTCGTCTTGTGTGGTAGTGCATGCCTGCTCAAGTGCTGCATTATCCTGACGTGCAGCAAGGCTTTGTTCTAGAAGATAACGCCAGCGTGTCAACGACTCTCTTTCGGCAGTAAGGTCCTCTAAACGTTGCTCAGACTCCTCAAGCATTGCTTCAAGTTGTGCAAGGGAATATTGGCCTATGTGGCTGCGTGGTACTGGTAGCAGGTTTTCATCAGGTTCCTGTTCAGAAATAACGATAACATAGCTGTCTTTTAGGTTTTGATGTATGGTTTCCCAAGGCAGCTGAAGCTTATCCAAGCTATTCATTTCAGCATTAGGAATAACATAAAACCATAAACGGTTACCGTTAAGTTCTGATAGGTCTGGAAAAGCAAAATATCCCCAAGGGCGTACTTCACGGATACGTTCTTCAAGCTTATCGCGTTTGTCTGACAATTTGCGGGTTGCGGTTTTATTACCCAGCACATCTTTAATAATATTATCGATAACGACGGAGTTTTTGTTGCTAACTTGTCGCCTTTTTCTAGGAGATCGCTCTAGCCATGCCAATGTCTCACTGACTTCAGCGGGCTGTGTTCGCAGTGATGCATTTGACGACTTTTTTACCAGCGGAATCAAGTGCATACAGCCTAATTCCTGTAACCCTTTTAAGATCGGGGCTTTTTCTTCCCTAGGACCGTAAAGGGTGATCTTTTCAAGTTGTTTAATAGCCATATTTATTTCAGTTGCAGCTGTCAGGTAATGATCATTGGATCAATCTCTGAATGTTTGCTTACTGTCCACCCTTGGCTTCCTGAGCCATTACCTTGCCTTTTGAAAGCTTTGCGTTCAACACGCTGGCACGATCTTGGTCAGACATATAGATTTGAATTTTCTGAATGCTCTTCTTGGTTTGAGGAATCAGAACTTTAGAGAATAGATTGACACGCTGAGATGTAGTGCGGGTTGCCTTATCTAGTTCTTTGTGACGCAATTTGCGTACTTGAAGTTCAATTCGCAGTCGTACCATTTGTTGTAGAAGTTCTACCAGATAATCCACCCAGTGAGGCTTGGTTAGGTCACTGTAAGGAGTGAAGCTTATGTCAATATTGTCTACCCGAGGGACACTGGTGCCGACAATATTTTCAGAGGTAAGTTTCACATTTGTTACATTAACCAAACTGTCTACAGATACGTCGTCGTAAGCCAGCATGGGTAGCTGCTCTTTTACAAGACGCTCGACGTCAGCTAAATGATTGCTGGTTTCGGCAAGTGCCTCTTCAGCCTTTTTTCGTTCAGCCATTAGCTGTCGACGCTTTAGTTCAAGTGCCGGAAGATAGCGGTTGAACGTTTTAAGGCTACGCTTTTGCTTATTTAGCGAGCTTTTATTGAGGGCTACTTTAGCCATGAATTATGCCTCAGCTGTTTCTTTGGCTACTGCCTGAACACCGGTTTGGGCTTGGTTTGGCCAGTATTTTTCAAGCAGGCTTTGCTTGATCAAGGTTTCTTCAGGATCAAAGCATTCCGCCATGGTTTGCCAACCTAGATCCAGCGCCTCTTCAAGAGGAATAACAACATCTAGTGCCATAAAACGCTTCTTAAACAGCTCGCCAAATTTAATGGTTTTCAAGTCGTAATTAGATAGCTCAAATGCCATGGCCTGTTTCTGCTGGGCGTTTACAGCATCAGAATAAAAGCGAATCATCGTATTCATGATGGTGCTGTGGTCATCACGGGTTTCTTTGCCTTGAACCATCTGTTTCAAACGAGACAAAGAGCCAAATGGATCTAGAACGCCATCGTGCAGGTAAAACTGCCCTTCGGTGATATAGCCGGTATTATCAGGAACAGGGTGGGTTACGTCATCACCAGGCATTGTGGTTACTGCAAGAATAGTCACTGAACCAGCGCCTTTGTAATCGCAGGCTTTTTCATAGCGACGTGCCAACTGTGAATACAGATCACCCATATAACCACGGTTAGCAGGAATTTTATCCATTGCGACACCAATCTCTTTCATAGCATCGGCATACGAGGTCATATCGGTTAATAGAACCAACACTTTTTTACCTTCTTTTACGGCAAAGTGTTCAGCCACAGAAAGTGCCATATCGGGTGTTAAGAGACGTTCAACTGTTGGATCAGACGCCTGATTTGTGAACATAACAGTACGGGATGATACGCCGGCTTTTTCAAACTCTGTTTTGAAAAAGTGATAATCATCAAATATAAGACCCATGCCTCCGAATACTACAATATCGGCTTCGGCTTCGATGGCAATTTGTGCTAAGAAGCGGTTATAAGGTTCACCTGCTACAGAGAATATGGGGATCTTCTGGGACTCAACCAATGTATTAAAGACATCGATCATAGGTACGTTAGTACGCACCATGCGAGAAGCTAGTACTCGACGTACAGGGTTAACAGAGGGGCCATCAATTTCTATTTTAGGATCTTGGTCTAGTAGTGGGCCGCCATCAATTGGTTCACCAGCACCATTAAAAATACGGCCAAGAATGTTAGATGAATATGTTGCTTTCATGGGCTCGCCTAAAAAGCAGACCGATGCCCCGGTAGAAAGACCCTTGGTACCAGAAAAGACCTGAAGAGAGACTTCTTCTCGGTTGATCGTAATAATTTGAGCCATAGAATAGGCTTGGTTATTTTGCTCTATCAGGGCTAAATCACCGTAGTTGGCTCGAGCATTACCTTGGTTTAAGTCCGGAACGTGAACGCGTATGAGGTCACCAATAATGCTAAGAATATTGGTATATCGTACTAAACTCTGGGGCATTGCTGATCCTCTCTACTACCCATGGGATGTTTGATGTGGAGTCGACGTTTTTCGACATCCTAATATGTTCAACTTTTGCCTATATGGTTGTGCCGCCTGTGGGCGCAATGGGTTTTTGCAGCTCATTGTGAGGTAGCGATAATACCCAAAGATTATGCCGTGCGCGACAATGCCGGAATACGGTGATTCTTTCAAGTGTTATGCCATAGCAGATACGCCTAACTTTTCGCAATATCCTAGGTTGCCATGATCTAGGTCAAAAAAACTAAAGTTATAAAAAAATAATTAATTTCGGCGAGGAGAAAACGCTATGATTCAATAGCGGTTTATTCCAGTAGCAAATAATATTAATCACCTTTTTTAACTACGCTATTTCGTGGGCTATTTGAACACCAGAACTGCGTTGAAACTATATGCAATAGCTTTACTATTACTCATTATTACGCTTTGTTCTGGAGTTCGGCTGCCCATGCTCATTACGGGAGCTAGAAAACACGATAGATATAAAATATATAGCATCACATAATAAATAAATTTAGCAGAAGACTACCGTTTCTCATTTTAGACATATTAACAGAGAAATACACCATAGTTTGCATGTTATAGAAAAGTAATAGGTGCTGTAGGTTTGCTATGTAGTAAAAACTTAGGTAGTCGCCGTATAACGTCTAGTACATCCCTGCATTCAGCAAAGCCAAGTGTGCTCATAAACTCAAACAATAATTCTTAATACTGATTATCATCTATAGCAGGGCTGCTCCCATGAGTTTGGCAACGACAGCAAGTGTTTATCTTCTTGAGCAAGATACAGGCATTGCAGATACTGTCCGTAACTTGTGTGCAGAAAAATCGCTTACATTGAAGCGTTTCAAGTCAACTAAAGATCTCTTGGTGGCTATGACCGCTACCGCGAGTCCTGCATGCGTTATTGCTGCCAATGATCAGCCCACAGGTCAGGCTCTTGAAATTCTAGAAAAACTTGAAATCCAAAAACCAGAAGTGCCGGTGATTATTCTCGGCCATCACAGTGATATTGCTAGTGCTGTTGCTGTCATCAAGGCCGGCGCCATTGATTATATTGAAAAACCGCGAATCTACGGACGATTAGCAGAACACTTAAACCAGTTTATTAAACGCTGCACTTCTTTAAATTTAATGCCAAATAGACAAAAAAAACATCTGCAATAGTATGAATTTGGGGGCGACCATGCTTAACGATAATATTCAGTTACTTGATACAAATTTGACTCACTGAAGCGTGCAGCCTAATTCTCTTCAGGATTATTTTTTCGAGTGATTGAATAAGTTATGCTGGAGCGACAAAGTTCCTCGGTAATCATACGACTACAGTTTTAAACTATCTATCACGAAAAAAGGGTTATCTACACCCTTCACTTCATAATAAATCTAATTCCTCACAACTCTGATAAATGAAATCAGGCAAATATAATAATAAAGGATCTGATACTTTCATCTGATTTATTTTCCCTTTTGCCAGAAGCCGCCATTCTTCTATCTCTATACCGATATTGGCTTTTTTGGTGATGAATCAGAGCTGTTGATCTGATATATTCCATGCTTTTTGGGGTATACATGGCTGTAGTAGAGGTTGCTTGCGCTAATTGCCGTCAGGCCAAGGGAGTTGTTAAGAACGGTAAAGCTGAAACGGGACATCAAAGATATCTATGCCGTAACTGCAAGAAAAGCTTTCAACTTGAGTACGTCTATAATGCGAACCAGCCTGGAACCCATCACCAGATTATTGACATGACGATGAATGGCTCTGGGGTTAGAGATATTGGACGTGTTCTAAAGATCAGTCCAACAACGGTCATTGCCCATTTAAAAAACTGTCACCTCGCACAGTAACCCAGTTGCCGTTTGAAAATGCCAGGGTAAAAATCCTCTGTGAAGTTGATGAACAGTGGAGTTTTGTAGGCAACAAAAAGAACCAGCGCTGGCTATTTTATGCATGGGAGCCTCGATTCAAACGGGTTATTGCGCACGCTTTTGGCCGTAGGTTAGGCAGAACCCTTAAGAAGCTTTTGAAGCGCCTGAAGCCCTATAAATTTAGCTTCTATTGCACTGATAACTGGAAGCCTTACAGTAGCAGTCTACCAGAAGAACGGCACGTTATTGGTAAGATTTTTACCCAGCGAATAGAACGTCAGAATCTGACTCTTAGAACAAGATTAAAGCGATTGATGAGGAAGACAATCTGCTTCTCCAGATCAGTAGAGATACACGACAAAGTCATCAGTGAATTTATATCAAGAGAATACTATCAACAGCTCTGATTCATCACCGCTTTTTTAATAACGGTAACTATGTGTTCAAGTTCCATCTTATCCCTATACTCATTGAGTATTTCCAGTATTTCCAGTATTTCCAGTATTTCCAGTATTTCCAGTATTTCCAGTATTTCGGTGTCAAACACTTCCATCTTGTTAAGCCTTAACCATAAACTGCTAAACGCCTCTTTTTCTTTTTTATCCTCTGGTGTATTGACGCCCCCTGGTTCCGTTTCACT
>JAQYUY010000097.1 GCA_028728195.1 Endozoicomonas sp. (ex Botrylloides leachii) | reverse complement strand
TCAACCCGATTGAGAATAAGTGGGCGGAGGCAAAATCGATTAGAAGGGAAAAAATGTGTGACCCAGAAACCTTATTCAGAGAGTACGTTTCATGACATTTTTATAGGGCTACTACTATATTGTAGTTGGTTGGGGCACTTACCCTTTTTCTTTAGTTCTGCAAGGGCTATAGCATAAGTAGGGGCTTTGTCAGTATTAATTGTTTGAGGAAGATCTGAGTGCTTTGTGCCTCTGATCAATTTCCTTAGAAAATGCTTCGCAGCGTAGATGTTACGGCGGGGTGATAGGTAAAATCCAATATGTGCTATATTTATCAGCTACACGATAAATATAGAATTACTTCCTAGCAATCTTAATGTATGTTCTATGTAGCCGCCAGCTGCACCATCAGCAATGCTTGAGGTAAGACCAACGTAGTCGTTTCTCCAATTCAGGTGTATACTTCTGAACTCAGTTATAAATGGCCGTATAATCAACTTCAATACCTCGCTCTAACAGCACCTCCTCTAGTTTCCAGTAACTGATACCGTATTTTCAATACCAGTGAACTGACCCAAGGATGACTTCAGGAGGAAAGTATGATTGGAGAAAGGTTCCATCAGCGGTATTTTATGGAAAAAAATATTTAAAGCATAACAATTATATCTGGATCTCACTTTGCAACAGTGCCGAGTAAACTATTCTGGGTTTAGGTCTTCATTAGGGTGCGTAATGGATATAATATACAGGGTAAAAAAGTAGGGTATATTAATGAGCAAGGAAGATGTGAGTGAGTTAATCGATCTGATTACTGATAATTTAAGCGGGGCTCTGCCGCTATACCGAGACCTCGATGCACAGGTTTTTGCAAATAATGCTATTCCGCCTTATTTTAGCGGAATAGGCAAACACTTAAGACATCTGCTGGATATGTTCTCTTCCGTTGTAAATGGCGTTAGTGTGGATTGCATTGATTTTACCGATAGGAAGCGAGGGGGGGCAATTGAACATCAACAGACAGTGGCTTATCAATACTATCGTCGTGTTATGGAAAGCCTTAATCAGCTGCGAACTTATGACCCGACTCACAAAGTCAGGGTTGTCGATGACCTTGGTCGTGGAAAAACACAGATTCAGTCAAACTTGGCCTCAGTTTTAGCGCAAGCGCACAGTCATGCTATTCATCATTATGCCAGTATTGGTTATTTACTTTATATCCAAAACGTTGATATACCTCTAGTAACATTTGGCTATAACCCATCAACACCTATTTATTGAAGGTTCAAAGCCATTCGCACCATGGAGTAAGGATAGAATGTGTGGGTAGGCTTACATTAAACGCTTGGTTATTTATACCCACAATACATGCTAACAACGCTGAGGTGTCGCTTTAAGTACTATAGCGTTGCTAGTATGCATAATCTGTATTACTTATGGGGTAAGTCATCGAAACATTTAATGTTTCGACAAACATGCTGATCAGTTTCTGTGGCTTTAGCCGCTTGCATCCCTTGACCAAAAGAGCGAATAATCAAACGCCCCTTATCAGCCAGCAGTATCGCAAGGGCTTTTTGCATATCAGCTACTGTTAACTTTTTGACCTCTTTGGCAATGGCTTCTCGATTATTAAATGGTTCATTGTTATCAATATTCTGCCAAAGACGATTACTTCGGGCATCTAAATTTTCATCACGCTGAAGAAGCCTGCCAATCAGCCCCTGACGGTATTCTTGAAGTTCGCTTTCTGTCAAAGTATTGAAGCGTTTGACTTGTTGTTCTAAGAAAATATGAACCCTTTTTTCAATCTCTATAGGATCTGTTTTAGGGGATTGAACTATAAAAATAATGCCAGGGTGTTTTTCTATAGATCTAGCACCTTCATAAACGATGTAACCCAACTGTTGATCGGTTCGTAAAGAATTAAAAAAAGGTGTTGCCAATAATATTGCCAGCAACCCAAATTGTGCGCGAGTATAATTATCTGTTTCTGGCCGCTGAAAGTACTCAATAAATAAAGCGTCATTATGTTTCAAGTTTAGTTGAAGTATACGGCTCTGGTTACCCAACAGATTGTAAGGCTCAGAGTATTTTTTTGCCGCATTATCTTTTGTTAACAGCGCTTTACCAACCATATTTCCTAGGTTTTGTGCTTCTTTTTTACTGTTATTACCATGTATCAGCATATCAATATGAATATGATCATATAAAGTTTGGGTGTACTTCTCGAGAGATGTAAATGTAATGGATTGGGCTGCTTTTAACCACACCTCATCACTGGGGTAGTTCCTATATATTACTTTATTTAGCGCATCAAGCCCTTGGAGGTAAGGTGCTACAAATGCCTTATTACGCAACTTTCTTATTATGCGTGACTTTTCTTGTTCAAAGGCTAACGGGTCAGGTTTAAATGTTTTAATGCCTGTAAGAATATCCTGTAATAGAACTTTTTGTTTGTCCTGATAGCCGGATAGGTTGATTTCTAGACCTTCACGGTTCGTACTAAGGTCGTAAAATAAGCCGGCTTCTTGTGCTGGGTACCCGTACTCATTCAAATGCCAGTTAAGCAACGCACTATACAGTTGTAAACTAATAAGGTTTTCGGGTGTATTAGATGCAATAGGGCTGGAGATCTGGATATTCACTGTTGCCCTAGGCATAGAAAAGCTGGTGTCTGTCATATTCCAAACATCAATGCCTGACTTATGGATAATGCGTTCAGGCAATAAGGTGCTGCCACTGCGCAAGGTAAAGTCTTTAGCAATAAATGTATTAGCCGCAGGTATTGTCAGCCCTGTGTGTTTCTGGGGCATATCCAGGCGTTTTTTCAGTGATGCGGTAAGCGGCGTAACGCTGTAGTGTGTGCCAAAATAAGGTTCAACTTTATCCGTTTTTAAACCTTGAGCAATAACAACCTGCCGCAAGTTATCCGGTGTCATTTCATCAAGAAAATGTCGAATCAATTTAGGATCATATTTCTCGTAAAGATAAGAAACATTTAAAATATTTTCTGGTGGTAGGTGGTGCATTCGGCCAGCGAGAGTAGACACTGTTTGTTGAGGGCTGGACTCTTCCTGAAAGCGGAAACCGTTCCGAGCTATATCACGACTTTCATTATATAAACGCTCAGTGATCCCTTTATCGCGTACCAAGTTCAGATAATCAAAAACAGTTGCCGTAATTTGATCGACATGCTTCAGCCCTTTAGGTGTTAACTCCATCCGTACAATAAACTTGGCATATTCATTAGGCACATCATCTGAGTAAGCTGACAGTGAATTAATGAGGCCCTGATTTTTTAGTAAGCTGTGTAAGCTACCCTTGCCTTCATAGCCGATAATCCGTGACAAATAGTTTAATGGCTTTTGCTTGTAATAAGGGAAAGTGCTTTCCAGAGGAAAGTTTAGTGATAACACCCTAACATCTTTTAAGGGAACCATATTGATGCGCACGCCTAACTGTTTAGCTGTATAAGGTGGGATGCTTATATGCGTGTCTGGGGCTTTATGTGAAGGGATATCTTTAAATGAGGAATGTACCCATTTTTCAAGAGTATCTATGCTCTCTTTGCCATAAACAACAACCGATATATTATCTGCAACATAATATTTATCGTAAAATGTTTTTAGGTCTCGCCAAAGCGACTTATTATCTTTATTGTTCAGTGTTTCAAGGTTACCTATGGTAAAACGACTTTTGGGGTGAGCTGGGTTTGATGTAGCATCTAGGGCCGTTGATAACCGCCAGGCATCTTCACGAGCATGCAGCTTATATTCTGAGTCGACTGCATGGCGTTCACGGTCGACATATTTCGGGTCTAATGTTGGTGATACAAAAAATTGAGCCAGTTGATCCAGCGCAGGCCGAAGTTTATTGCTGTTTATATCAAAAAAGAAATTCGTCTGAGTATCTGCGGTATACGCATTGGCGCCGCCACCATTGGCCTGAATATATTTAGCATAACCATCAACTTTTGGGTACTTTTTATTGCCTAAGAAAAGCATATGTTCAAGAAAATGAGCTAAGCCCAGTCGATTTTCTGGGTCATTAAAACTACCCACACCTACACTAACAGCAGCAGCTGCTTTATCTGTATCAGGGTTAGAAATTAATAATACCTTTAAGCCTGATGATAGTGTCAGGTAGCGATAACGCTTGTCATCTGAAGGGCTCTTGATCACCTGATTGTTACTCTGTACTGTTGGTTTGGTCACGTCCTTTCCATGAGGCGTCGAGCAACCGCCGACTACTATCATGGCAACAGCGCCAGTTACACTCATTGCAACGCGAGCCCAATAGCTTTTAAACATAGACTGCTTCCACATCAATTATTGATAAGCTGGCATACTAACTGGCTATATTGATGTACTGCTTATTCAATACAACCGATTTGGACAAATGCGTTAAAAGCACTTGCACAGCATAGTGTGCCCTGTTTTCTTACTGGGGAGGAAGTTATTTTTTCCTTCTTTCTCATCGTACCCAACGTGTTGTATAAAAAGGTGATATTCTTACAAGCTACGTATTATCTCTGCATCGTAGCGTCTACTAATATCACGGGTTATTGTATCGGTTTTAATGCTTTGTATACCGCATCACTTTTTTCCTAGATTCTGCGTGATTAATTATAGGCGAAGAGTAGTTTAATAATATTTTTTTCTGATGTGATTGATGTATTTGTTTACTATCGAGGTGCGCTAGTTCTGGCAGTCATGTTTTAATAAATTCGCCCGTAGGGTAAAATTTTATTGACTGGCTAACTAAATTAAAACTTCTGAAATAAGGTACTGCATTAACAACTATACAGGGATATCACTGCTTGAGATGGGGCCAATGGTCAACTAGGCGGAAAGGATGATAGTTCCGGAAAGTGGGGGCGAAAATCACGGTGCGTGTTATATTAGCCAATTTGTTTATCTATAAAAGCAGTTAATCGGTCTGAGACAGCTTTTTCACCTACTGGCCAAGAATGCATTATGTTTAACTGCATTTTATTATGGTCGCCCAAGAGATCTATCATATCATCTGCTGGGTGAGGATGGTTGTGGCTGATGTAATAGCCCTGCTATTACCCGTCATTCCGCCTTATTCTGCCTTTCAGCGGCCCATGCCGCTATTAAGGTGTTGTGTAACGGTTTCTGCCCCATGATTTGGCTTGACTATAAGCTAAAGGAATAGCAAATAGCGTTAGTACCGTCCCGATCAGCATCCCGCCTGATAATGTCCAGCCAATTTGTGAACGGGCAACGGATCCTGGCCCAGAAGCTAGTGCTAGCGGTAATGTGCCTATAATCATGGTTAATGAGGTCATCAAAATAGGTCTTAGACGCACTTGGGCAGCTTCTATAGCAGCCTTTTGAGGAGATATACCTTCGTTAAGCCTTTCATTAGCAAACTGTACAATCAAAATACCCTGTTTTGTAACGAGTCCGATCAGGGTGAGTAATCCAATGTTGGTAAATACATTGAGCGTGCCGCCAATAAGATGCAATGTTAATAATGCACCAAAAAGCGACAACGGAACGGTAATAATAATAATTAATGGATCGATAAAGCTTTCAAATTGCGCAGCAAGAATCATATAAACTAAGAGCAGTCCTAGTGCAAAGTAAAAAAGACTGTCGGACTGAGATTTTGCTTGTTCACGCAATGCACCGGTATAGGCATAACTCTCATTATCTTTTAATAAATGACCGATATGTTTATCTGCATAGTCTCGGACTTCTCCCATGCTATACCCAGGTGCAAAGGTAGCAGTAATTTCGGCTCCTATCTTGCGGTTAAAGTGCTTAATGCTAGGCTGAGCTGTGGCCGGTTTAAAAATGACAAATTGAGATAAAGGCACTAGCGAGCCATCATTGGCTTTTACCCGAATATCTTTCAATATATTGAAATTATTTAAATACTCTTGTTTTGCTTGTATATAAACAGGGTAAATACTATCGTCTGCTGTTTTTATATCCGTTACATGATTTCCCGCAAGAAAATCGCTTAATGCACTGCGTACCGAGGTTGGATCAACCCCTAGTTGAGAAAGTCGTTCTAGGTTGATCTGAATATTGTATTGGCGGGTATCAAAAACTAGAGAACTAGTAACATTTTTTAGACCAGGATACTGTTTTAATGCGGCAACGATTTTATTAGAGCTATCGAGCAATGATTGTGGGTCTTTATCTAATGTCGTTATTTCCAGTTGAAATTTACTAGCACCGTAACCATAATCCACGGGGTTAGGAAGAGAAGCTGAAGCATCCACTGCTGGAACATCTGCTTTAAATGCACTATTTAGCCGATTTATTATCGTGTCAGTAGAATCTTTACGTTCACTCCAAGGTTTTAAAGTTAAGAAGTTAGTGGCGCCACCGGGAATCCAATAAGACATGTTGTTGGCTATCTCAGGCTCTTTAGCGATAACTTGGTCGATGAGTGCCATATTGTCATTTGTGAATGCTTGATTACTGTTTGGTGGTTCAGTTACTTTGGTTTCAAGATAGCCGGTATCTTCTTTTGGGATCATATCTTGACCTAGTGTTTGAAATAAGAAAATACCAAGAACAATAATAGTGATGAAACTGCCTAATACGACTTTTCCAGAAGAAAAAGTATGTGTTAGCAATGAGCCATAGCGTTCGGTCAGCTTTTTTAATATTGACTCTATTTTTATAAACCAACTATGTTGCTTTTCTGTTTTATGCATTAATCGAGAACACATCATTGGTGATAGTGTCATTGCAACGAACCCTGAAATGAATACGGCAGCTGACAGTGTGATACCAAATTCTTTAAAGACCTTTGCAGTAATTCCAGAAGAGAATACCAGTGGCATATAGACGGCAACGACCGTTAAAGTCATAGCCACTACTGAAAAAGCAATGCTTTTCGATCCATTAATAGCCGCCAGATAGGATTTTTGGCCTTTCTCAATATAACGGTGCGTATTTTCCAGCACGACAATTGCATCATCTACCACTAAGCCAATGGCTAACACTATAGCCATTAGTGTCACCGTATTAATGGTAAAACCGAGGAGATTCATGACAGCAAAGGTGGCAATAAGGCAAACTGGAATAGTGACTACTGGCACGGCTGCAGAATAAAGTGAACCAAGAAATAGTAAAATAATCAGAGATACCAGTATTATCGCTTCTACAACAGCAGAGTAGCTAGCATTAATGGCGTCTTTAATGAAGGTAGCTTGGTTATATGTCACATGAAGTGAAATATTTTGAGGCAGTTTAGGCTTTATTTGCGTATCAAGCACGTTTAAAACACGATGAGCAATTTCAACAGGGTTGGCGTTTCGAAAAGGCCTAATTTGTAGGGATATTGCTTGTTTGCCATTGTAATAGGTAGGCGAAATCGTCAGATTTTGTGTGCCCCAAGTAACGTCTGCAATGTCTTGAAGACGTACAGGGTTATTCGGAGAATAGCGTACAATAAGATTGGCGTAATCAGTAGGCGATTGAAGCGTATTAAAAGGTACGAGCGTATATTCTTTGTGGCCACTCTCAATGGTGCCTGCGGTGTAGCTTTCGGTATTGTTTTTCAGTACGTCGGCGACTTCTTCTGGCGTTACTTTCAGATTGGCCATTTTTTCAATATCTAACCAAACTCTAAGGGCAACACTGGATGTTCCAAATAAAGGCGTTTGGCCAACACCCTCAATATTTTGTAATTGTGGCACAACGTTATTAATCAAATAATCATAGATAGCGCGTATACTCGTACCGTCTTTCCCAGTAAATGCCATATTTAAAGTGGGTACGACATCCCATGTTGTACCTGTGTTATCGCTGACAGAAGGTGGGCCATCAAGTCCTTCAGGTAGTTTAGATTGCACGCCTGCGATTTTGTTACGTATTTTATTAACGGTTTCAAAGTAAGGGGTATCGTCTTTTAGCATCACAGTGATTGAGCTTTTGCCATCTTCACTGCTGCTTAAGATGTAATCAATACCGTCAATATCAGTCAAAGCTGACTCTTCCTTTTGAGTGACTTCATCTGACATAAATTTTGAACTAGCTCCACTATAACTGGTGTTAATAGTTATTGTTGGAAGTGTTGAATTGGGGAAATAATTATATCCTAGCTTAAAAAAGGCAATCAGTCCTGATATCACTAGTACAAGGGATAGCATGGTGGCCATGACTGGACGTCGAATACATAGCTCTGGCAAGTTCATCTTTGCAGACCTTCTTGCTTATCCAGTAGGGCTGTGGCTGCTACCGTTTGTGTAGTATTTATAGATTTAGCAGTGCCTTTATCTATCTTGGTTTTTTCTTTGCTATTGGGTGTTTTCTCGTTGTGATTAGATGTTTTATCGCTATTGCCCGTTGTATCTGTGGCCTTATGGTCATTAGGTATTTTATCGGATGGCTTATTTAGGTGAGCTGGCGTATTGGTTATAGTGATAGGGCTTCCATTTTTTAAACGTTCTTTGCCCGCTGTGGCTACAATATCGCCTTGTTTTAATCCGGTTTTAATTTCGGTGAAGCCATCATTGGTATTGTCGCCAATGGTAACCATCTTGCGCTCTACATGATTATCAGTTGTTAACTGGAAGACAAAATAATTGCTCCCATCAGCAACAATGGCTGCTTGAGGCACGACTAGAATATGGCGTTTTTTACCTAAAAACTGGCGTATGTTTGCCGAGAAACCGGGAGACAATAATCTGGCCCTATTGTTGATCCTTGCTTTTAGGTCAAAACGGCCTGTTGAGGGGTCAACAGTCGGGGCAACATAAATTACCACACCTTTAAATACGTGGTTTGGAACAGCTGCAGTGGTAAGCTCAATGCCTTGTCCTAGTTTTACATCATTGCGGTTTTGCTGTGCCAGAGAATATTTTACTTCTAGGCTAGCTATATTAACGAGTCGTACCAGTGGTGTGCCAGCACTGATAAATGTGCCTAGATCATAATTATAACTGCCTAGTACGCCATCGTAGGGGGCTCTTAGTTGCAAGTTTTCTAATGTAGATAGTGCAATTTTTTTATTAGACTTTGCTTCTTCCAACGCTGTTTTTATGGATACTTGTTCTTGTTCTGAAAATACATTTTTGTCTTTGACCAGTTGGTAGCGTTCGTAGTCTGATCGGGCTTGTATCAGTCGAGCATCTGCTGATGCAAGTTCGGCAGATGCAGAGCTGCTATCCAATACAGCAATGATATTGCCTTTTTTGACAGCAGAACCTTCAGGGAAGCGGATTTTAACCAAGTGTCCTTCACCACCAAAGCTCAATTCAGTATCTTCCTGAGCGTAGAGTGTACCTATGCTAGTCAATGTTACGGGTACTGAGCGTTCTTCTGTTGTTGCAGTTTCAATATTAATTGGTGCTGGTTTTTTGGGGGGAGGTTCTGCATTTGCAAAACAAGGCAAGCCTAGCGTTAGGAGGGTGATACAGAGTGTTTTCGCTAACCGTCTTGTAAAATCTAATGGCATTATTCGCATTACCCAGTCTATTTGGGAATATCTAGTCAAGTATCTTTTGTAGTGTGAGAATTATAGTGCATAAAAGACCAGTTATTAATAAATGGTAGAGCTACTTTTTGGCTTGAAGCGGTATAGTGGCTTGCAAAAAAAAAAAAAGCAAGTATTGACGAGTTGCAACAGTCAAATTTGCTATCTGCATACATAGTAATTCAATGGCATGCTGTAGTAGGCCTAAATTAGGAAGGCAGTTAACCTGTCGTTTGGTGGCGTATTACATTTTATTCTGCGAAGCAGTTCTGTGATTTGTAAGAATAAAGGCTTTGCGATGATATATTCTAGACTGCGTTGGAAAATGAGCTTTGTTTACCTTGCTATAACAGCTGGTATGAACAGGCCATGAGTTGCTACTTTTGAATCATTATCTTTGGCATTGATGTTGTATACATCATAGTTGATGCCAGCACCGCTCGTCTCCATCAATATGGACCACTAAAAACACTAGAGCGGATAAAGCAGTTGGCCACTTTGTCAATATCTTCTGGCTAGTTATTTTTTTTTCCTATTCGGTTACACTTCCTCGAATTTTCTTCAGAAATGCTAGAGTATCTCATTGTGCTTGATAATCTCACCATTGTATTGGTCAACCCCTCTCACCCGGGTAATATCGGATCTACTGCTCGTGCAATGAAAACTATGGGGCTTAGTAAGCTCTGCCTGGTTAATCCGGATGACTTCCCTTCTGACACGGCGATGGCTCTGGCTTCAGGAGCAAATGATATTTTAGAACAAGCACAGGTTGTTTCTTCACTAGATGAGGCGATTGGTGGTTATCAGTTTGTGGTGGGCACGAGTGCTCGGGTGCGAGGTGTTTCTTTGCCTCTGGTTGACCCTCGTAGTTGTGCAAAAACTTTAATAGAAGAGTTATCACAAGGCGCTGTTGCGCTGGTCTTTGGGCGTGAAGATAGAGGGTTAACTAACCAAGAGCTGACTTGCTGCCACCTCCAGGTTCACATCCCCACGAACCCTGATTTTAGCTCCCTGAATCTGGGTGCAGCTGTGCAGGTTCTGTGTTACGAGTTAAGAATGGCTGGGCTGCTTGCCTCTGAAGGAGTGGTACTACCTAAAAAAAGTCACCACGAGTTGGCGACCGTGGCGGATATGGAGCGATTTTATGGGCACCTTTACGAGGTTCTATTAGATATAGGATTTCTTGAGCATAGTAGCCATGAAAAAATCATGAGGAAATTGCGCAGGCTATACGGTCGTATTCGTCTTGATCGTATAGAGATTGCTATCCTAAGAGGAATTCTTTCAGAAACAAAGCGTTGTATTGAAAAAGGGCAGGTATCCTAAAGCCAGCTTAGTTAGCCTAATAATGATTAACGCAAAGGTCTGTGCTATTTGAGTTTAATGGTTATGATGATGGGTGGTATTCATTATGTTTGAAAGAATAAAAGAAGATATTCGCAACGTTTTGGATCGAGATCCGGCCGCGCGAACCCCTTTTGAAGTATTAACGACTTATCCGGGGTTTCACGCACTTTTATTGCATCGATTATCACATTATTTATGGGGCAAGGGGTTTAAATGGCTAGCGAAGATGATTTCAATGTTGACGCGTTGGCTCACCGGTATTGAAATCCACCCAGGTGCAACCATTGGACGTCGCTTGTTTATTGACCATGGGATGGGTGTTGTTATCGGTGAAACAACAGAAATTAAGGATGATGTTACTCTGTATCAAGGAGTTACGCTGGGAGGTACGAAGCTCAGGAAGGGAAAACGGCATCCAACGTTAGAAGATGGTGTTGTGGTAGGTGCGGGAGCTAAGGTATTAGGGGCTTTCTCTGTTGGTAAAAATGCTAAAATTGGCTCTAATGCTGTGGTTATCAAAGCTGTTCCTGAGGGTGCTACAATTGTTGGTGTGCTGGGTCGTATTATCAATAAAGAGGCTCAGGGTGATAGTGGGCAGCAAGAGGGGTCGAAAAAAGATGCATTTTATGCTTATGCAGTAACATCTGAAATGCTGGATCCTACGTCTCATGCTCTTTCTGTATTGGTAGAACAGCTTCAGGCAACTAACCATAGGGTGGAGCAATTGCATGCTGTACTCAAAGGTATGGATGTTGAGTGTTCAAGCAAGTCTTTATCTGGGCTTAAAGATAAGATTACCGCTATGGAAACGAGAGGAAATAAGGCGTCAGGACGATAGCTATGAGAGCCTAGGTTCATTTATCATTTGGTTCATTGCTGAAAAAAAGCTGCTATATACTTTTGCTTTTTCAGCCAAAAGCTGTCCGCAATAATAGTTGACTGTTTTGCTCAAGTATTTCATAATTCTTTTTATAATCACCACCTTTAGATGATAAGGATGATGTGGCATCGATTGTAGGTTGGTTGATTGCGTAAAAAAAGCAGTAATTCACCTAAAAAAAACAGCTGCATACAACCTTTTTTTTGATTGCGACTCCCTAAAGTAACGCTGGAGTCTCGAAGATGGGTCAGGCATGCGATTAACAACTAAAGGGCGTTATGCCGTCACAGCAGTGCTTGACTTGGCGCTGCACTCAGGTCAGGGTGCTGTTGCGCTGGCGGATATTTCCGAGCGGCAAGGGATTTCCCTTTCATACTTAGAACAACTTTTTTCCAGACTCAGGCGTCAAAATGTGGTTTCCAGTGTTAGAGGTCCTGGCGGAGGCTACTTATTAACCAGGGATAGTTGTAAGATCTTTGTTGCTGAAGTCATTGATGCGGTTAATGAGTCTGTTGATGCGACTCGTTGCAAAGGAAATAGTGATTGTCAGCAAGGTGCAATCTGCCTTACACATCATCTCTGGAGAGATTTAAGCTGTCAGATACATAAGTTTCTCGGGGGAATAAGCCTAGCTGACTTGATGGCTAGAAGAGATATTCAAACTGTGGCTTGCCGACAGGACCAGCAACTATTGGTAATAGACCAGCATATGGCTGATATCACACCATAAGTTTTATGCCCATAAATTATGGTATATGACTTTCAAAAGAATATAGACCGCTTGGAGAAGTAACTAATGAAGCTACCTATTTACCTTGATTACTCTGCAACTACACCGGTAGATCCTCGTGTTGCGGAAAAAATGAGTCAGTGTTTGCTGACTGATGGTAATTTTGGTAACCCAGCTTCCCGATCTCATGTGTTTGGTTGGAAGGCTGAAGAAGCTATTGAAAAAGCCCGCCAACAGGTAGCAGGCCTGATTAAGGCAGACCCTCGTGAAATTGTTTGGACGTCGGGAGCTACGGAATCTGATAACCTTGCTATTAAAGGGGTTGCCCATTTTTACAAAAAGAAAGGCAAGCACATTATCACATCTAGAATTGAGCATAAAGCCGTGCTTGATACATGTCGTCAGTTGGAAAGAGAAGGGTATGAGATTACTTATCTTGACCCGGATAAAAACGGTATTATACAGCCAGATATAGTTAAGGCAGCATTGCGTAATGACACTATATTAGTCAGTTTAATGCATGTAAATAATGAAATTGGCGTTATTAATGATATCGAAGCAATTGGGGAAATAACCCGAGCGAATAAGGTCATATTCCATGTTGATGCTGCACAGAGTGCGGGTAAGATACCGCTAAATATGGAAACCATGAATGTCGACCTGCTGTCAATGTGTGCCCACAAAATCTATGGTCCGAAAGGGGTTGGAGTGCTTTATGTGCGGCGTAAGCCTCGTGTGCGTATTGAAGCACAAATCCATGGTGGTGGGCATGAACGAGGTATGCGCTCAGGCACATTGCCAACACATCAGCTTGTCGGTATGGGTGAGGCATGTCGGATTGCTCAAAATGAGATGGTGTCTGAAAATGAGCGTTTATTAGTGCTAAAACAGAGATTTCTAGATCATTTTTCAGGTATGGAAGAGGTGCATGTTAACGGCAGCCTTGAGCAACGGACTGCAGGTAATATCAACATCAGTTTTGCCTTTGTTGAAGGTGAATCCCTGATTATGTCACTTAAAGATTTAGCTGTCTCTTCTGGGTCTGCTTGTACATCTGCTAGCTTAGAGCCCTCTTATGTTTTGCGCGCACTGGGGTTGAGTGATGAGTTGGCTCACAGCTCTCTACGTTTTAGTTTTGGCCGATTTACCACAGTAGAAGAAGTTGACTACGCCGCAGAGAAAGTAATAGCAGCCGTGAATAAGCTTCGTGAATTATCCCCTTTATGGGATATGTACCAAGACGGCATTGATTTATCGAAAGTTCAATGGGTTGCGCACTGAAACAGATAAAGCTGAAAGGAAACAACTATGGCTTACAGTGAAAAGGTTATTGATCATTATGAAAATCCTCGTAATGTGGGTAAGTTGGATAATCATTCCCCTACCGTAGGTACAGGTATGGTCGGAGCGCCAGCTTGTGGCGATGTAATGCGACTTCAAATCTCAGTTAATAAGGAAGGTGTTATTGAAGATGCTCGATTCAAAACCTATGGTTGTGGATCAGCTATTGCTTCAAGCTCTCTAGCTACAGAGTGGATGAAAGGAAAAACACTGGAAGAAGCTAGTACGATTCGTAACACGGATATTGCAGAAGAGCTTGCTTTGCCTCCAGTAAAGATTCATTGCTCAGTGCTGGCAGAAGATGCAATTAAAGCAGCTATTGAAGATTATCGCAAAAAATCAGGCCAACAGGTAAAAGGCTGACAAACTGATGACTTATCAGGCCTAGGTCCGCTAAAGTGAGGCTCTTGCTGTTGGTCTATACTCAAACGCTTTCAAGATGCTCGCGTTTATTCAGCTATAACCCTTCATTTTAAGGAGTAAGCTTGGAAGAAAAATGAGCATCTTGCATTCACTTGGGTATAGGTCACGAATAGGAGCGGTGCGAATTTTAATTTAATGGAGTAATTCATGGCAATTACCATGACCGAAGCGGCAGCCAAGCATATAAAAAAACAGCTTGTAAAAAGAGGAAAAGGTGTAGGGGTTCGTTTGGGAGTAAAAACCTCAGGCTGTTCTGGAATGGCCTATATCCTTGAATTTGTTGATCAACCTCTTGCGGAAGACTGTGTCTTTGAACACGAGCTGAAGGTAAGCATTTTTGTTGATCCTAAAAGTCTTGTTTATATGAATGGCACTGAGTTAGATTTTGTAAAAGAAGGTTTAAATGAAGGCTTTCGGTTCAATAATCCTAACGTTGCCAGCGAGTGTGGTTGCGGTGAAAGCTTTAATGTTTGATGTAGTTAACATAATACTAAGCAACATGCCTGATAAGGTTTATATCTCTGGTACACCTACTAGCTCATGCTCTAACTTATAGCAAAAATACTACCCTGTATGCCTAAGCCTTAGTTATTATGGCCTGTGTGCAAAATTTGCTTGCAGTGATGTTTTTTTTGAGTTGCTCTCTCTTTATCGTTTTGAAAGTAAAGGTCTATTTAGATTTAGAGTTGTTTATAAAGGATAGATAGTGGATATTACGCTAAATTACTTTGAGTTATTTCAATTGTCTGTTTCATGCGAAATAGACTCTCGGCAATTAGCATTACGTTATAAAGCACTGCATAGAGCCATCCACCCTGACCGTTATGCTGCTGATAATACCGATCAGCATCAGCGTTTGTCTTTACAGTATGCGGCGTATGTTAATGAAGCTTATGACACGCTCAAAACGCCATTACGTCGTTTTATTTATTTGTTGGAGCTTGCGGGTAGGCCAGTAGATATGGAGTGCAATACCTCAATGGAGCCTGATTTTTTGATGGAGCAAATGGCGCTACGAGAATCTATCGCTGAATTAAAGATGATGGCAAAGCCCACAGAACAGCTCCAATACCTTATGAGTCAAATCAACGATAAGCTTTCTGTATTATCAGCTGAATTTACTCAGTTATGGCACAAGAACCAGTTTGAATTGTTAGATCAGGCAGAAAGAGTTGTGCGTAAGATGCAGTTCATGGTAAAGCTTACGGCAGAGCTGGAACAGATAGAGTCAAATCTGCTTGATTAAGCGAATATTAAATCCTGCTTAAGCAGCATGACCTTGCTACCTTGTTTCATTAGACTGTTTGATAATTCATATTTGATTTTGAATCATCTCTATTTGTGCATACCTTAGATAAATAAGAGGTAGTAATGGCATTGCTACAAATTTCCGAACCAGGAAAAAGCCCTGATGGTAACCTAAAAAAAGTACGTAAAAGAGCAGTTGGTATTGATTTGGGAACGACTAATTCGTTGGTAGCAACCTCAGAAAAAGGTTTGGCTGTACCTATTGCAGATGAACAAGGACATGTCATTTTGCCATCTGCTGTCTGGTATGGAGAGCATGCTATAGAAGTAGGGGAACAGGCGCGAGTATTAGCAAGTGAAGATCCCTTGAATGCTATTCTTTCCGTTAAGCGTTTAATGGGGAGGAGTGCTAAAGATATAACGGGTCTGACAGGTATCATGCCTTACCGGTTTTCTAATATAGAGTCAGGTATGCTTTCTATTAAGACAGAAAGAGGTGAAGTTAGCCCAGTACAGGTATCCGCTGAAATTCTTAAACATCTAACCTCTAGAGCAGAGTCGCATCTTGGGGGGCAGCTCGATGGTGCAGTGATTACTGTGCCTGCTTACTTCGATGATGCGCAACGACAGGCTACTAAAGATGCGGCTAAGCTAGCAGGTATTCACGTCTATCGTTTATTGAATGAACCTACTGCTGCTGCAGTAGCTTATGGTTTGGGTGATGATACCCATCAGTCCGGGGGTATCATTGCTGTTTACGACTTTGGCGGTGGCACCTTTGATGTCTCTATTCTTTGTCTAGAAAAAGGCGTTTTTCAAGTGTTAGCGACTGGTGGAGATACAGCGCTAGGCGGGGATGATATTGATAAACTGCTTGCAGAATGGATTTTAGAGCAGGCGGGCTTTTCGCTCAATCAACTGACTCACCAAGACCTACGAAAGTTGATCATTCATGCTTGCTGGGCAAAAGAACAACTCAGTAACAAAGAACAGATTAATCTTTCTTTCAACGGTTGGTCTGGGCAGCTGTCGCGCATGCAATTTAACGTCATAATTAACCCGATAGTTGACCGAACCATTCGGGTATTTAAAAAAGCGCTGAGAGATGCAGGGGTGGTGGAAAGTGATGTAATGGAAGTCGTTATGGTCGGAGGTTCTACCCGTATTCCAAAGGTGAGAGAGATAGTAGAATCTTTTTCAGGATGCAAAGCGTTAACAACTATTAACCCTGATCAGGTCGTTGCTATAGGTGCAGCACAGCAGGCTGATATCTTGGCGGGAAATGGCTCAGGTGATGCGTTATTGTTGTTGGATGTTATTCCGCTATCGCTTGGTTTAGAAACCATGGGCGGATTAATGGAGAAGGTTATTCATAGAAACACGACGATCCCCGTCAGCAAATCTCAAACGTTTACTACTGGGAAGGATGCTCAAACGGCAATGATTATCCACGTATATCAAGGAGAAAGGGAGTTAGTAAAAAGTAACCGCTCTCTTGCTCAATTTATACTTAAAGGTATCCCGCCGCTACCTGCAGGTGCTGCAAAAGTTAACGTTACTTTTCAGGTTGATGCTGATGGTTTATTAAGTGTATTTGCAAAAGAATTGTCAACGGGTGTAATGAGTAGTGTTGAAGTAAAGCCTTCCTATGGTTTAAGTGATGAAGAAGTTGCAAGAATGATCAAAGACTCTCATGACGAGGCAGGTGAGGACCGTCATTTACGCCGCCTAAGAGAACAAGAGGTTAAGGCTGACAGTTTAGCTCAAGCGTTATCAGCTGGCTTGGATGCAGACGGTCAGGCATTGCTGAGTGCCAGTGAGATGTCCACCTTGACAGCAGCGCTTAACTCATTGAAGACCATCAGGAATTCAGGTGATTCAGATGCTATTATGGCGGAGGTTGAGCGAGTGGGACGCCTTTCTGAGGCATTTGCTGCACGTCGTATGAATAAAGGTATTCGCCAAGCGCTTTCGGGCAAAAAGATTGATGTTTAGAGGATGTTGAAGATGACCCGGATTGTATTTCTACCACATGATGAGTTATGTCCAGAAGGCGCTGTAATTGAGGCAGAGCCGGGTACCAGTATCTGTGATGCAGCGCTTGCTAACGGAATTGAAATTGAACATGCCTGTGAAAAATCTTGTGCATGTACAACATGCCATGTTCTTGTTCGAGATGGTTTTGATAGCATGGAAGAAACGGATGAGCTAGAGGATGACTTACTGGATAAGGCTTGGGGGCTAGAACCGGAGTCTCGTTTGAGCTGTCAGGCTATTGTGGCAGATACAGAGTTAGTTGTTGAAATTCCTAAGTATACGATCAATCAAGTGTCAGAGCGTCACTAAAGGAGGAGCTATGAGTCTGAAGTGGACCGATGTCTATGACATTGCCGTTGAGTTGGTTGAGAACTTTCCAGAGATAGACCCTGAATGTGTCAACTTTGTTGACCTAAGAAACTGGGTATTGGAGCTTGATGACTTTGATGATTGCCCAGAACACTGTGGCGAAAAAATTCTTGAGGCTATCCAAATGGCATGGATTGAAGAAATAAAATAGTATTTATTAGATCAGGCCGTTAGATTAACTATTATGTATCGGTCAAGCTTAAGGCTTTGTGTTATTTTTCAAATTAGGGGCAACTCAATAGCGTTACTTATGATGAGCCTCTATTAAAAAATAGAGTCACAAGGTTATGGAAATGGGCGAGTACCAATCATTTTTGACAACTACGCTATTGTGCTGACCATCCGAACAAGCAGCACTGTGTTAGAACTCCTTGTAACAGCCTTGCAACAGCCTTGGTATTACTCGTGATTGCGCCCTAGCCTAGAATTCGACTGTTTGTGCTCATTACAGTAATTAGAAAGCACGATTGGTATAAAACGCTAGTTGATTTTAGGATATATTTTTATCAGGTTTCTTAGAAAAATGATTCAAAACTGGGTTGGCATACATTTTTAAGAACCAAGGTTGAAGTTGTTTTGGTACGCTATTCAGACGTGTCTGAAACTCCTGCCTTTTAGATACCATGTTATAGCCAAATAGTGATGCCTGTATATCAGGTATTTTTATATTAGGGTAGTTTTGTTGAAGCTGCTCCCATGCTAAGAAGTTTGAGGGGTGGAGTTTGTAATTTTGATAAATTTGCTGGTCGACGGCCTCAGCAACGTCGGCTGGGCTATGATAATCAGCGTTTAATTCTGTGCCGAATGCGACATGAATATGACCTTTGTATCCCTTTATGCCTGTCGCAATACTGTTTATGTCTTCATTTTCAGCTTTTTGATAGCAACCTGACTGCTCTTTACTATAAAGCTCAGCTGCTTTTTGTTGATCACAGGGGTCATATTCATAAGAAATAGCCACGGGCACTATGTGTAGGTGACAGATGCTTTCTGGGAAAGAGGTTGTTTGCCCCCGTTTACTCATGTACAGCATTTTAATAATGGCTGTATCTGTTTTATCGTTACCATCCTTGGCTCGCCCTTCGCTATGAGCAAGCCAGATAGAGTGAGAGTTACTGATTGAGTGATGGATATAAGCAGACAGCTTTTTATAGGACTGAAGTTTTTCTTTTCTACCACTAATAGAGCGTCTAACAATAAAACTTTTGTTCAAACGCATTAGGTCGCTAACAAAGGGGCGACTAAGTAGGTTATCACCTATAGCAATGCGCAGGGTTTCCATTCCATGATGATAGATTCCGTAGTTCACCAAAGCGGGGTCTAGAACAATATCACGATGGTTTGATAAAAAAAGATAAGCACGCGCTTTTTTCAGGTTCTCAATGCCTGAAAAAGTGACTTTAGATGCGGTATTTTTAAGTACTTTGTTAAGAAAAGGTTCAATAATTTCTTGAAAACTGTGTACATCATTAACCCCGTGCAGTTTATACCGGACAATAAGGCCTGTTAGCCATTCCATCAGCTTACCATATCGGTTGGTAAGCACGGGGTAACTATGCCGAGCCAGAGTATTAATAAAATCACTGTCAGCCAGCAGCCGGTTTAGCGTTGGCCGTACTTCTTCATTATGATAGGGTCTTATTTCGTCAAATTGTTCCATCAAAAGGTACGTCGTATGATTGGGTTATTATCATGTTCTCGGTGGCTGTTCGTATCCTTATTTCGGTAAGCGGCGATAACAAGCCCTATTAAGCTATTTTGTTCAAAGAAGCATAGGATACTATGCAGTGAGTAATATGTGATGATAAGGCTTCCTTAAACTGATTAACGTTTGCAATATGCAGAACAATTGTGAATAACCATGTGCAATGACCTCTGAGGCGCTAGAGAATAAGCGATTGCTCGCGTATCGGTCAACTATCTAGGCTAATGCGTGCCAAATATTTTATCGCCAGCATCGCCTAAGCCTGGAATAATATAACCCTTCTCATCTAAGCATTTATCAATGGATGCTGTATAAATAGTAACATCAGGGTGAGCATCTAGTACTTTCTTGATACCCTCTGGAGCAGCCACCAGAACTAAGCACCGAATCTTTTTGCAGCCGGCTCTTTTTAACATTTCGATAGTCGCCAACATGGAGCCGCCCGTTGCTAGCATTGGGTCAAGAATGAGAGCGATACGTTCACTAATATCACTGACCAGTTTTTCAAAATAAGATACGGGTTCCAAAGTTTCTTCATCGCGATACAGTCCTACGACACTGACCTTGACGCTAGGAAGTAACGCCAGCACACCATCCATCATTCCAAGACCTGCACGAAGTATCGGAGCAATAGTCATTTTTTTTCCTTTGATTTGCTGCACATTAACATCACCAGCCCAGCCTTCAATAACGCTAGTTTCTAGTGCAAGGTCTTTTGTAGCTTCATATGTCAGCAATGTGCCTACTTCACTGGCCAAAATACGAAAAGCCCTTGTGCTTATATTTTTAGCACGCATGATGCCTAGTTTGTGTTGTACCAGCGGATGTTTGACTTCTTGTACACTCATGACTAACCTCAATTCTTTTTACTAGAAGGAAGAAGCGTATTTTATTATTTTCACATGATTTTAAAAATAGTACGCATACGTTTTTCCGATACTTATTAAGTAAATTTGGCACTTGCGATACATTGTTGAGGCAGGTATTTTTTGAGCCTTTTTATAGGGCAGCTGGTTAAAAGCCGGTTTGAGCTATTTATTGTACTCTGTGGGGTTCTCACGAAATGCCTGTTGATCTTAACCATATCCGTCAAGCTCTGCGTGAAGCTGATTGCCTCTATACTGAAGAGCAAATTGAAGAATCTATCCGGAAAATGGGGCGGGAAATTACAGAGTCTCTAGGTGATAGCAATCCGCTGGTTTACTGCGTTATGAACGGTGGACTGGTGATTACCGGTAAGCTTTTGACAGAAATGTCATTTCCACTGGAAGTCTCTTACGTGCATGCGACCCGTTATCGGAACCAATTAACAGGCAATACGCTTAATTGGAAAGTTCGTCCATCTGAAGATATGAAAGGTCGCACCGTGCTGATTGTTGATGATATTCTCGATGAAGGCCATACCCTTGATGCGATTGTTGAATATTGCAAAGAAAACGGCGCTGAGCGCGTGTTCACTGCAGTACTTATAGATAAGAAGCATGATAGAAAAGCGCGGCCAGGGTTGCAGGCTAATTTTAGCGGCTTAGAGGTTGAGGATCGTTATATATTTGGATATGGACTGGATTACCAAGGGTATTGGCGCAATGCAAAGGGTATTTATGCATTAAAGGGCCATTAATTGCTGAAAAAAGGCGCTATGATAATATTTTTCATATGATGGATTTTGCTAAATAAATATGTTCTGTAGCATAGTGTCAGGCAATTACATAGTTACAATGTATAATTAGTGTCATGGCGGTCATGAGGTTTCTTATGCTAATAGACATTCAGAAATATCTTTCCAGCCGAGGTGTGTGTTCTCTTGCTGAACTCAGTAATCAATTTAAAATGCCCCCTGATGCTATGCGTGGGATGTTGTCTCACTGGATGCGTAAAGGCAAAGTTATTGTTGAGTCCGGAGGATGCAATAAAGGTTGTGTTAGCTGCTCCCCTGATCAATTGGAAGTGTATCGTTGGCAAAATAGTGGCCAACAAATTCCTCTTTGTTCTCTTTCTTAAGAGGCTGCGCACAAAAGTGACCTTTTCAAAGGCGCTGGGTATGCATGCTGCAACAATAGATCTCTGCCTGATAATATTATATTAAAGGCTATTTCTTCGTGGAGAAAAGAAAGTTTAGATGGCTAAAGAATACAGTCGTGCCCAGCGAGTTGGTGAGCAGATTCAAAAAGAACTTGCTCAGATTATTCAGCTTCAGATGAAAGACCCTCGCTTAGGTTTGGTTACCGTTAGTGCAGTAAATATCAGTCGTGATCTTTCATTCGCCGATGTCTATGTTTCTTTTCTCGGTGTAGATCGTCAAGAAGTAATTGATGAGTCTATAGAAGTTCTTAACTGTGCAGCGGGTTTCCTTCGAAGTGAGTTGGCGCGCAATGTCAAACTCCGTATTACACCAAAATTGCGCTTTTTCTTCGACAATAGTTTGCGTAGGGGGCAGCACTTAAGTTCTTTGATTGAGCGGGCTGTTAAACAAGATAAGAATAATAATGGAGAGTAGGTGATGCCAAGACGTAGGCATAGTCGTGGTCGCTCAGTTGATGGCATTGTCATTGTGGATAAATTTAAAGGTGCTAGCTCCAATGATGTGTTGCAGCGGGTAAAACGCCTGTTTGGTGCAGCTAAGGCAGGTCATACTGGAAGCCTTGATCCTTTAGCAACGGGGGTGTTACCTATTTGTCTTGGCGAAGCTACCAAGTTTTCTCAGTTTCTGTTGGAATCCAATAAGTCGTATTACACTCAGGTTCAGCTTGGTGTTAAAACAACAACAGGTGATACTGAAGGTGAAATTATTGAAGAGCGTCCCATTCAGGTAACACGCTCTGATGTAGAAGCGGTAGTTGCACGCTTCCAAGGCTCTGTTAAACAGGTACCCAGCATGTATTCTGCGCTTAAACATAAAGGGCAGCCGCTGTATAAGCTGGCGCGAGAGGGCATAGAAGTTGAACGGCCCATGCGGACGGTTTCTATTTTTAGGAATGAGTTAGTCAGTTTCGATGGCAACCAACTTGAGTTGGAAGTTGATTGTAGTAAAGGTACCTATATCAGAACATTGGTAGAGGATATTGGCGATGCATTAGGCTGTCTGGCGCATGTTAAAGTGCTTCGACGCTTGAAAGCGGGCCCTTATGATCAGGCACAGGCTTACTCTCTCGATGATCTTGAGCAGATTAAGCACACAGGTATGGTGAGAGCGCTAACCATAGATCAGTCTGAGCGACTTGAACGACTTTATGAGCAGATTGATGAGGCTAGTAGAGATTCACTGGAAGAGCACCAATTGCAAATGCTTAAAGAGCTCAATAGCGTTAGAAAGAGAGGGGCTAATAATATGTTGGATGCTTTATTATTGCCTATGGATACTGCTATTGTTGATTGGCCTGAAGTCACTCTGGGGGCTAATGCCAGCTTTTATCTAGCTCAAGGCCAGCCTGTATTAGCACCCAAGTCACCAACAAATGGTAATGTAAGAATTTATAGTCAGAGTGAAGCTCCGGCGAGCGAGAGGCGGTTTCTAGGTGTAGGTGAAATTTTAGATGATGGCCGAGTCACGCCAAGGCGACTGGTGAGTTCTGCTTTGTAGTGATACAATTTGCCATTAGTAAGCCCATTAGCATTTATAAACGGTGCTCAGGGTGCATGGCATAACTGTAAGTATGCGCGGTTATGCCAGGTGTGTGATGCCTATCAGTAATAGGTGATAGATGCGTATTAACAGGAGTATTGAACATGGCTTTAACTGCGGCAAAGAAAGCAGAGATTATTAAAAAGTTTGGCCGATCTGATGGTGATAGTGGCTCTCCTGAGGTTCAGGTTGCCTTGTTGACGGCTAATATTGAAGGGTTACAGTCTCATTTCAAAGCAAACCATAAAGATCATCATTCCCGGCGTGGCCTGATTCGCATGGTTAATCAACGTCGTAGCTTGCTTGACTACCTCAAGCGTAAAGACGTGGAACGTTATCGAGCAGTAATCGGCCAGCTGGGGCTGCGTCGTTAAGTGAATCAATGAGAAATAATCAGGGTGTCAGCTATAGGCTGTTTTACTCTGTAGCCCAAGCACCGCGAGTTACATATGATGTGGCTGGCGGTTTTTTGCATTTAGTATATGAATCATCAGTACTGATGAGCTGTCGATTAATCGGTGCAATGCTGAGTTGTTGCTTGGTTTCGAAAGCTCAGCATTGCATCCATCTTTGCGGCAGTCGTCATGCTCACGGTGATTTTTCTAGCGATAACTGTAGGAAAATAGTGTGAACTCGATAAAAAAGTCGTTTCAATTTGGTGACCAAATCATAACATTAGAAACTGGGCGTATTGCGCGTCAAGCTTCAGGTGCAGTTTTGGCAACTATGGGTGATATAGCTGTATTGGCAACAGTTGTTGGTTCAAAAGAAGTTAGAGAAGGCCAAGATTTTTTTCCGCTGTCTGTTCATTATCAGGAAAAAACCTATGCAGCGGGCCGTATTCCTGGTGGTTTCCTAAAGCGTGAGGGTAAGGCGAGTGAAAAAGAAACGCTGACTTCTCGTTTAATTGATCGTCCTATCCGCCCTTTATTTCCTAAAGGCTTCATGAATGAAGTGCAGGTTATTCTCACCGTTATGTCGGTAGATAAAGTGAATGATCCTGATATTCTGGCCATGGTAGCTACTTCTGCAGCATTATCTATATCAGGCATTCCTTTTGATGGCCCTATCGGTGCTGCACGCGTTGGTTTTACTGAGGAAGATGGCTATATTTTAAACCCTAGCTATGAAAAACTGAAAACATCTGAGCTTGATATGGTCGTTGCAGGTACCGATGAGGCAGTACTGATGGTGGAATCTGAAGCGCAAGAGTTAACAGAAGACGAAATGCTCGGTGCTGTGTTGTTTGCTCATCAAGAATATCAGCCGGTTATTTCAGCAGTTAAAGCATTTGCTGCGGAGGTTGCCAAACCTCGCTGGGATTGGCAGCCAGCTACGGAAAATGAAACGGTTAAGCAAGCTGTTGCAACGCATTTTGAAGATCGAATCCGCCAGACCTACCAGATTAAAATAAAGCAGGATCGTAACGCGGCACTCAATACGTTACGCCAGCAAGCAGAGGAAGTGTTAGCGGGTTCTGAAACAGGGCAGTTTAATGAAAGAGAGGTAGCGACGGCCTTCAGTAAGCTGGAAAAATCTGTTGTACGTGGGAATATTCTTGAAGGAAAGTCAAGAATTGATGGACGCGACAACAAAACTGTTCGTGATATTGATGTTGAGGTTGGTATTTTACCAAAAACGCATGGTTCTGCGCTGTTCACTCGTGGCGAAACGCAGGCTATTGTAACGGCTACGCTTGGAACTTCTAAAGATGCACAGCTCATTGACTCATTAGAAGGTGAGTCCAGAGATCCGTTTATGCTGCATTACAACTTTCCTCCTTATTCTGTAGGTGAGTGTGGTCGTATAGGTCCTCCAGGACGTCGTGAAGTCGGCCATGGTCGCTTGGCTCGTCGTGGTGTTCAAGCAGTATTGCCAAATGAAGCAAGCTTTCCTTATACCATTCGCATGGTGTCTGAAATTACTGAGTCCAACGGCTCCAGTTCTATGGCTTCTGTTTGCGGCTCCAGCTTGGCGCTGATGGATGCAGGTGTGCCTTTAAAAGCACCGGTAGCTGGTATTGCTATGGGGCTGGTAAAAGAGGGTGACCGCTTTGCTGTATTGACGGATATTCTCGGTGATGAAGATCACTTAGGTGATATGGACTTTAAAGTAGCGGGCACATCTGAAGGTATTACTGCGCTGCAGATGGATATTAAAATTTCGGGTATTACCGAAGAAATTATGGATGTTGCCCTTGAACAAGCGTTACAAGCTCGGTTGCACATCCTTAAAGAAATGAGCAAAGTGATTGATGTATCAAGGACAGAGCTTTCCCCTAATGCACCAATGACCATGAAGATTAAGATCGATCAGGATAAAATCAGAGATGTTATTGGCAAAGGTGGTGCAACCATCCGCTCTATTTGTGAAGACACTGGTGCAGCTGTCGATATTGGTGACGATGGGACGGTTAAAATTTACGCAGATAGTAAAGAAGCATGTCAAGCTGCGTATGATCGTGTGTACGGTATTACCGCTGAAGCTGAAATTGGTAAGGTTTATGAAGGAACCGTGACCCGTATTGTTGAGTTCGGTGCATTCGTAAATATTATGCCAGGTCAAGATGGTCTGGTGCATATCTCACAGATTGCTGATCATCGTGTGGAGAATGTGGGTGATTATATCAAGATGGGCCAAAAGCTGAAGGTTGTAGTAACCGATATTGACAGCCGAGGACGTATTAAGTTGAGCATGAAAGAAGTTGCAAGATTTGAGCAGCACTCTTAAGCAGCACATATACCCAAGTGAATTCAAGATGCAGGATTTAACTTCTAGAAATTGTTGTTAATTCTGCGCACTAATGAAGCGCCTATTTCTGGCAGAGTAATATCCAGAAAGTGCTTGCTTTTATCTCGAAAATTCTTCGGGTCAAAAAAATATTTGTTATTTCTTGGATGCCATTCATTACCTTCCAAAGTCGCTCGATCTGGGCTGTACGGTGGAAGGCAATGAAGCTTTATATATTGAGATCTCAATACTGATTTTTTCTGAGGTGCAAGTACCAATTTTGGCATCTGTATCGGGTTTAAGAAAATGGCTAATAAATCAACTATTTTCAATGGTCACGAGTATGTATAAGCAAGTGCAAGAGTTCTAGATGACCCTAAACTTGAGGTAAAATCATCTTGCAAGGAAGTAAAGCTGCCCTCAGATATTTTATTATATGCCATGGCAGTTCAAGGTCTTTTCAGGATATTGATTGAGCTGATTACCTTTGGCTTAGTTATTTGGCAGGCATACCCAGTGTTTAAAGATCCTAAGCTTAATATAGTTCAGTTTTTATTGGGGAATTTATACAATCATATATTTCAGCCATGCTATCGCTCTGACTATCTGAATATAAGCACGTTGGCATTTCATAGGAACTTTTTGTCGTAGTCCTGCTATTACTGATAATTTGCCTTGTTCTTTAGCTCAGCTACCCATGCTAATTACGGTAGTTAGAAAATACAATTGGTATACGCAATTGATTCCATAATCCATCATAGGCTTTGATTAAGTCCCCACAACGTGTTCTATGTAAAGCATATCGTAAAGGTTCAGAAGAGTTGATAGTGCTCCTAGTGTATAAACTCGCCAATTACTTTATTATGAATTTCTTCTGATCTTGAAAAGCGGATAGACCGACGGCATAACCGCTTCAAATGTGTTCTAACCTTAACAAGAGCCATAATAGTGCAACACAAATCTACAAGGTTAGTAGATTTTGCTAAAATTGAGGTCTATCAACTCTTATGAACCTTCACCAAGCATATTATGCTCAAGTGTGGCAAAGGTTCGCTCGACTACCGCTCGCTGCTTACTAATAGGTAAATACCAGCAGAACTATTTTGGTACCCAAGCAGGTTTATTGGCACTTTTTACGCCAAATGTTTTTGAATCAAATAAGTGATCAAGGTTTTTTGGTAAGTCGTCAATAGCCGATGGCTGGCCATTTTGCTGTATTAACTTGAGTTTAGTGAAACGGTCTTGGCTTGCTTTAATAAGCGTTTCAGAGTTTCTCATAATAGTGGGACGAACAAAAAGCATCAGATTACGTTTTGTTGATTCATAGCTTTGGTATTTGAATAGGTTGCCTAATATAGGAATATCACCGAGTACGGGTACTTTGTGCTTGTTATTTTGATGGTCATCTCGTATAAGACCACCAATGACAACAGTCTGTCCATCATCAATAAGGACGGTTGTTTTCAATGTCCTATTGTCATAGATTATATCGTTATCGGTAGAGGAAACACTGGTTCTCCGAGATGAAACTTCTTGCTCAAGCTCTAGTCGTAGGCTGTTTCCTTCTCCTACATGGGGTGTAAGTTTTAACTTAATACCAATGTCTTTGCGTTCTGTTGTCGTAAACGGGTTTTTGGTATCTCCCTGACTGGCTGTTTGGTAGGAGCCTGTTTTAATAGGGATATTTTCCCCTACTAAAAAGTGGGCTTCTTGATTATCTAGTGTTAATAGACTCGGTGTTGATAATATATTGCTATTTGTTTTTTTGCTCAGGGCATGCACAAGAATACCAAAGTTATCGTTTCGTAAAGCAAGTGCTCCGAAGCCAAGCTTTGAATTATCAAATAAATAGCCGGTAATATTACTGAGTTTTGGGTCACCACCACTTCGTGCAGGGATGGTTGCCCTGCCATCAATCCCCCATTGAATGCCCAAAGCGTCATTAATATCGCCTACTATTTCAACAATAGCAGCCTCAAGTAGAACCTGTGCCCTTGGTCTATCTAACTGCCTAACAATACGTTCCATGGTTTCCAATGTGTCTGGGTTGGCAATCATAATCAGAGCATTTTGTGTTTCATCTGCTTTTATAAATACATCAGATGATGATTTATTCTTGTCTGTACCGTGTTGAGCGGGCCCTTTATGTTGGTTGATAGAGAATCGTGACAGAGGTGATGGCATCTGTGAAGTTGCTGACTGACTTTTAGCATCTTGAGTGTCTTTAATGGTTGCGGAGGCTTCGGTTAGTATCTCAGCGAGATTTTTAGCATCACCGTAACTAAGGAACACGACTTTTGTGGATGATTTTCTTACGCCACTCTGATCGAGTGTTGCTACAAGTTTTTTAACGCGGGCTCTTTTGCTGGCATTACCTTTTATCACAAGTCGGTTGCTGCGCTCATCGGCAATAACTTGTAAGCTACTGGGTAGATGTCCTTTGCCAATAATTAATGTTTCTTGGATGATTTTAACAATGTCACCAACCCACGCGTATTTGATTGGTATGACCTCATAATCATTGTCGCTAGCGATATCAAGTGTTTTTATTAGTTGTGCGATCCGCTCAACATTATCAGATAAATCGCAGACAATCACGGCATTGCTTGATGCAGAAGCGGCTGCATGACCATACTGAGCAACAAGAGGTCTGATAATGGGCATCATCTCTACAGATGATACGCTATGGAGCTCAATAACTCGCGTGGTCATTGTTGCACTATGGGGTTTGTTTTGTTGCTGACCTGATGTTTTTGCTGTGGTGTTTGGTACAATATCTATAATTTTTCCTTTAGGAATAGCGGTGTACCCATTGGTCGTTAACACTTCTAGAAAAATATCGTAGACCTGATCTTTAGTTAATGACTTAGAAGAAATAACGGTTACAGTGCTACCGCCCTTGATTCTAGGGTCAATAACAAAAGTCTTTTGTGTTATTCTGGCGACTTGGGTAATAAACTCACGGATATCAGAATTTTGTTGATTTAGCGTCCATGTTTTTTCAGTAGAAATCGGGGACTGAGTTTTTTTAAGCACATTTGTATCGGTATTGGTATTGGTATTGGTATTGGTTTTTTTACTTGGGCTATCCGTTGTATCCGGTACGGAAAAAGGCATTTCTAATGCTGGCAGTGTTTGCTGATAGGTGGCGTCGGCAAATGAAAAGGGCGTACCAGCTAGAAAAAATAACAGCGAAACAATAGGGTAAAAGCATTTGCTGATTGTGTTTATATTCTTGTGAGCTTTGGTATTCATCTCAAAACCATTTAGTGGAGAGTTGTAATTCTTTTCTCAATTTCCTTGATCTATTTTCTGAAGCTGTTCCCTGAGTAGGCGCATTCTATTATCAATTGAGTCATTTCTTGGCTGTTCAGTATAGCCAGCTTCGATATTTTTGTAAGGTTGATTTTTAAAACTATCCTGAAGGGATAAAAGTCCTTTATCATCGCTTCCAGAATTAGGGAAAGAGAGCTTTTCAAGCTGATTATTTATTTTTAGAACAATATGGTCTGAATGCACTTCAACCAGAACACCCCCGCCAGGAAGTTTATCACCTATTTGGTAGACTTTATCTTGGTTGTTGCTCTGGATAATGGCGCTACTTTCAGTGGTTTGTAGTAAAGAAACTAAAGAACCATGAAGGGTGAGATTTAATCGAGTTGTAGGAATATCTTTCTGCTTTATGATTGTTTTTGTAAAGTTATTCGAACCAAAAAGTAATTGGTAGTCATTGATATTTAAATTTTTTTCAAAAATAACTTTAGCTGTAGTTTTATTTGTATGATCGTACTGGTTTGATTCACTGATGTGTATTTCGCTATATATTTTATAGGCATGTATTATCAAAGTAGTGGCGATCAATAGGCTGAATATTATAATAGCCAGAGAATGAATGTATTTGTTATCTAAATTTAACAAGGATGCAGTTGCCTCATGTTTCATAGTCATCTCAAGTAAGGGTAATTGTTTTTAGTTTTACTTATAAAAAGTAACAATAAAGCATAATAATTACTTTTTTTAAAGAATCAAATTTGATTTTTTTCATATAAAATCTAATTTGGTATTTAGCATTTATAGAAACATATTTTGATGTCTTCTTTTTATTCATTGGTAATAAGGATAGAATGCCCACGAGATTATGCTGGTGAGCAATAAGCAATGTTATTTATTGGCTGTATAGAATATAAATATTTTTTTTATAGCGTTTAGTTTTATATTTTTTAAGGAAAATGGTTTTGTTAGGTCTCACCGAGAGTAAAAAAAATAGAGATAATAAAGATAATGATGATATTGATGCTTCTCAAGCAGCGTTAAGAATTCCATTTTCTTTCGCAAAGAGACATAAAGTTGTTTTAATTTGGGAGGGTGATTTACCGTTATTGTGCTTTCCTGTTTTTCCTTCTGCTGAAATCATTGCTGAGGTCCGTCGTTTTATTGGGCGGGCTATGGCATACAAGCAGGTTGATCTTAATGATTTTAATGAAATCGTTTCCAACAGTTATCATAACGATAGCTCTGAAGCTTTGCAGGATGCAGCAAGCCTCAGTGGTGGGATGGATCTGAGCAGTCTCGCTGATGCAGTACCCGTTACCGAAGATTTAATGGAGCAGAACGATGATGCGCCAGTTATTAGACTTATCAATGCATTGCTTACCGAGGCCATTAAAGAAGGTGCATCAGATATCCATATTGAAACGTTTGAACATGATTTGGTTGTTCGTATTCGTGTGGATGGAATTTTAAGAGAGGTGCTTAAGCTGCAGCGGATGCTAGCTGCCTTGTTAGTTTCACGTATTAAAGTAATGGCAAGGCTTGATATTGCTGAAAAACGCATTCCTCAAGATGGAAGAATATCGTTAAAGATAGCAGCCAAAGAAATAGACGTAAGGGTATCAACATTACCTTCAAGTAATGGGGAGCGTGTGGTCTTGCGGTTGCTAGATAAAGCCGCTGGGCGCCTCGAGCTTGAGCATCTTGGTATGTCGGAAAAAGACAAGGCTTGTATAGAAGCTTTGCTAGCTAAACCTTATGGTATCGTTCTCGTTACCGGCCCGACGGGATCGGGGAAAACGACATCGCTTTACGCATGTCTTACAACGCTTAACGATAAATGTAGGAATATTTTAACGGTTGAAGACCCTATTGAATATAACCTGATGGGTATTGGCCAGACTCAAGTAAATGCCAAAGTAGATATGACGTTTGCTAGAGGGCTTCGCGCCATTCTTAGACAAGATCCAGATGTGGTAATGATCGGGGAAATCCGAGATACAGAGACAGCTGAAATTGCTGTGCAAGCGAGTTTAACTGGCCACCTTGTACTATCGACCTTGCATACTAATACAGCAGTGGGTGCATTAACACGACTACAGGATATGGGGGTAGAGCCCTTTCTTTTAGCATCTAGTTTACTGGGAGTTGTTGCACAAAGGTTGGTTCGTATTCTGTGTAGCGAGTGTAAGGAATTAAGCTATCCTGATGAGGCTGAGTGCATTCAATTGTCTATTAACCCACTCGAAAAACACAGATTGTATCGAGCTAAGGGGTGTAAAGCTTGCAATTTTACCGGTTACCGAGGAAGAACAGGTATCTATGAAGTAGTTGCAGTGAATGAAAATGTTCGGCGTATGATCCACAGTGGTGAGAGTGAACAGGCTATTTCAGACTATGTCAGGCAGCATACAACAGCTATTAGGGTTGATGGTGCCCGTAAGGTGCTTGATGGTATCACCACGTTAGAAGAAGTATTGAGAGTTACGCAAGAAGACGCATAGCGATGGGGTGATAGAAGTAGACTATGGCTGTATTTGAATACAGGGCTCTTGATGAGCGAGGTAAGCAGCATAAAGGCACGCTTGAAGCTGACAGCGGCCGTCAGGTTAGGCAGCTTTTACGCGATAAGAAATGGACGCCTCTAAAGGTAGGTGTCGTTCAGACGCATAATAATCATAGCTCAGGGGCTCACTCATGGTCATTTCAGCGGGGAGGGTCTGCTATTGAGCTGGCCACATTGACACGTCAGCTAGCAACACTGATTCAAGCTGCTATGCCTGTTGAAGAAGCCTTGAAGGGTGTAGCTGATCAGCAAGAAAAAAGAAGATTAAAAAACATGTTGATTACTATACGTGGCAGGGTCATGGAGGGCTTTACTTTGGCTCAGAGTTTGGAGGCATTTCCTAAAGCGTTTCCTCAAATGTATCGGGCAACGGTTGCCGCGGGGGAACATGCGGGGCACCTCGATAAGGTACTGAACAGATTAGCAGATTATACAGAAGCCAGAATGCAGTCCATTCAGAAAATTCAGCAGGCTCTTTTATACCCGTTGATTTTAATCATTGTTTCACTTGGTATTGTTAGTTTTTTATTGGGCTATGTTGTGCCTGATGTCGTCAAGGTATTTGTCGACACAGGGCAGGAGCTGCCTTTGATTACACTCTTATTGATAGCGGCCAGTGAAGGTTTTCAAACATGGTGGCCGGTTATTTTAAGCATCATCATTGCTTTCATTGTTGGATTTAACTACTTGCTTCGTCGTTCATCGGTTCGTCTGAGTTGGCATAATTTATTGCTTAAACTACCAGGTATAGGGCGTTTTAGCCGTACGCTTAATGCAGCACGTTTTGCGAGCACCTTGAGTACGTTGACTAAGAGTGGAGTTTCATTAGTCGAAGCGTTAGTTATTGCGGGACAAGTAGTGAGTAATGATGCCATGAAATTAGCAATACAAGAAGTGGTACGACGAGTGAGTGAAGGGGCTAGTTTGAACCGTTCGCTAAGGGAAACGGGTTATTTTCCTGCTCTTATGTTGCACATGATTGCCAGCGGTGAATCCACAGGTGAGCTAGATAACATGTTAGATAAAGCAGCTCAAAACCAACAACAGGAACTTGATAGCAGGATTGCGATGCTGCTTGGCCTGTTTGAGCCGCTTATGTTGGTGGTGATGGGGGGCGTCGTAATGGTCATTGTGTTGGCTATACTGCTACCCATTCTAAATATGAATCAATTGTTAAGCTAAATCTAAATGAAAAAAGGTTAAAGGGTTAGAAGTTTTGAGAAAGAGGATGTATTGATAATGAAAAAAACAATTCAAAGGGGCTTTACCCTTATTGAAATTATGGTAGTTGTGGTCATTCTAGGTATTTTGGCAGCAATGGTTGCACCCAAAATATTAAGTAGACCCGATCAGGCAAAATTAGTAATAGGTCGTGCTGATATTGGGACAATTAGCCGAGCGCTTGGTTTATATTATATGGACAACGGTATTTACCCATCAAGCGACCAAGGGCTTGAAGCTCTAGTCAAAAAGCCGACGGTAGGCCCAGAGCCAAAAAACTGGAGGGGCTATTTAGATAAAGTCCCTCTTGATCCTTGGAAGAATCCTTTCATATATGATTATCCAGGTGAGCATGGGAAATACGATATTTACTCTTACGGTACTAAACAAGATACAGATAAAAATGATGCAGTGCTTACCAGTTGGGATAAAGAAGTAATCCCCAATGGGGATAAATGATGAGGCAAAACCAACAAGGCTTTACGTTAGTTGAACTGCTGATTGTTCTTTTGATTGTTGGTGTATTACTGGGCATAACCCTGCTGACTCCGATGATTAGCAGTGTAGATAAATGTGTGAAGCAAGAAGCGGCTAGACTGCAAACCTTGTTTAAGGGCATGAGGGATAAAGCGTTTTTAACCGACACTGATTATGGCTTCTCTATTGATAGTTCAGGCTGTTATAAGTGGTGGGAACTACTCAATAAAAGTAAGGAATGGGTTGTTTTGAAAGACAAACCTTATCAGCCATTTTGTATGGGTGAAGGGTATGAAATTCAGCTTAAAACAGATGAGCTAAACGGTGAAAATACCGATGATAATGAGTTGAAAATACCCTGTGGCGTCTTTTTTTCAGGGAGAGAATCTACGCCTTTCAGTCTATCTATTATCCCCAAAAATAATAAAGAGAAAGCATTAAGATTACAAACAGACGGTGTGTCAGATGTTGAAATCTTCCACGAATGAAACCGGCTTTACACTCATAGAAGTGATGGTTGCGCTGGCTATTTTTGCTCTGGCAGCTTCTATGCTGATGCTATCTGATGGGAGTGGTATTAAACAAGCGCACTATTTGTATGAAAAGGTATTAGCTACCCAAGTGGCTGATCAGTACTTGAACAGATTGTATACTGAGCAGCGTTTGCCGGAACAAGGTATACATGGTTGCGTTGAGGATTATGCAGGTTCTGAGTGGTATATCAGAGAAAAGATATCTGAGACACCCATAGCAGGTTTTTTTCAAATAACGGTTGATGTGTTTGCAGGTGCGTTTACTCCAGAAGAAAACGACAGTTATTTATCTACGTTGACCACACACATGAGAGCATCTCAACAGTGAAAGCTAGTAAAGGGTTTACTCTTCTTGAGCTGATGATTGCTATCTTCATTTTTGCAATGGTCAGCATGGCAGCTTATAGATTGTTGGATTCAGCTACTCAGATACAGAGAGTCGCTGACGATCTGCTTGGGGCATCAGATAAACTAGCGCAAACTCAAGCTATTATAGAAGCAGATATGCTGCAAATAGCACCAAGACCTATTAGGACTGAATTTGGAGATACAGAATTAGCGATTTGTACTCCTTATAAAAATGGTTTTTTAATTGAGTTTACAAGATATGGTTGGAAAAACACGCTATCTCGTAATAGAAGTGATTTGCAACGAGTTGCTTATGGTTTTGAACAAGGTGTACTAGAGCGATATTACTGGACTGAGTTAGACAGGGCGCCAGAACCTAGGCGTATTAAACAAAGCATATTGAAAGATATTCGTAGTATTCGTTTTCAGTTTCTAGATCAGGAAAATAAATGGCATTCCTATTGGCCTCCTGTTCAGCCAAGTCAGCGATATGCTATTAATAAAAATACAGAAAAAAGCAATATCATCATACCTAAAAGTATTCATATATCAATTGAACATGAATTTTACGGTCGTATGGATTATAGAATACCTCAAGCGGATTCTGATAATAATGAAGATGAAAACAAAATAAAATATGAAGATCAATTAAATAAGAAAAAGCAATCGGTACAAAATAAAGGTTCGTTATTTTTCAAAAATCAAGAGGGTGATTATTGATGAGTTGTAGCAGACAGCTTCATCACATTATAAGACGACAGAAGGGTGTTGCTTTAATTTATGTGTTGCTCATTTTTTCTATGATAACAATCATTGCATCAAAGGTAATGACCTCTATTTTCTCGCACACTGAAAAAAGTGCACTCTATATTGATAGAATACAAGCGAAGCATTATGCCATGAGTGCAGAGCAATATGTATCACATTTATTGGAAATGGATTTCAAAGAGAATGCAGAAAAAAAACGCCAAGTTGATCACGAAAAACAGGCTTGGAATATAAAAGGACTGGATTATGATTTAGGTCAGGGTAGTATAGAGCTTACCGTTGTAGATGCACAGGGTCGTTTTAATATTAACTGGTTATCTATTAGAGGGTCTGAGGGAGACAAATATCTAAAAATGTTTCAGAACTTGTTATTAACGCAATCTCTGGATATTGAAATAGCTAACCGTATTCGACTTTGGTTTGGAGCATCGCCTGATGCATTGGGTACTGCAGCTGATAATGAATATCTTATGCTTACGCCTCCTAGGCGTTCAGGCAATACGGAAATGGTATCTGTTTCTGAGTTGAATCTAGTTCAGGGTATAACGCCGGATATTTATTATCAACTCGTGCCTTTGCTTTCAGCTTTACCTAAAAAAACAAAACTAAATTTAAATACAGCATTACCTGATGTAATACGTTCTATTTCAGATAAAATAACCGAAAACGATGCGCTAAAAGTGGTTGAAGGAAGGGGAGAAAATGGATTTTCTAAAATGGAAGAAATAAAAGCATCATTAGAATTTGATGAAAAAATGACAGAGATTAATAAGGCACCTGTTGGTTTTACTAGTCAAAATTTTACGGCTTATATTGCAGCTACTTACGGTGAAATATCTTTCTATTTAAAAACACATTTAACCCGTAGTCTTTCTGGTAATGTGCGCGTAGCTGGAAGAGAGATTGGCCTAAATTCTTACTGGCTAACAAGTGATTAGGAAAACTGAAGAATGCTAACAAAAGATATTTTGCTGGTTCGGATATTATCTTCTGATACAACAATACACAGAAAAACAGTTGTAGAGTGGGGGGCTTTTTCTAAAAGTGGTGAGTTTGATGGACATGTATATACAACCCAGCTTGATGAAATAAAACAGCAATGGTGTCAATTACATGAAGCTAATGAAAAAGAGATCTCACCAAATAGAGTCATTTTGCTGTTGCCAGGTAATTTAGCCGTTCATAGTTTTCACACTTTAAATGGCGGTCAAAAAAAGCATATTCATTCAGCGCTTCCCTATATGATTGAAGATTCGTTAGCAGAAGATGTAGAACAGATGCATCTTGTCAGTCATGTATATAAAAAAACAGATAAAGTGTCGTTAGTAGCTATTTCCCATACGGTTATACAGGCAATATTATCTGTATGTGAAGAGGTTGCGTTTGCTCCTGATAGCATTTATTCAGAATGCCAGTTAGTACGATCACAGGAGGATACTGCCGTATTAATTGCAGACAAGTTAAAGGTATTTATGGCTATACCTTCGCAGGCAAGTTTTACCTTGGACTATGAGGCAGTGCCTTTTGCATTATCGCAGCGGGGAGGAAATTGTCAAAATAATGCTGTTGGTCTTGAAGAAGTGGGAGCTGAAGAGGATAAAGTAAGTCAGCGTATTTCTCATGCTCTGTTGAAGTATTCTTTAGATTTTTTGAGCAATACCAGTAATGAGAAAATTAATACTCTAAAACAGTGGCTAAATGCTCAAGGGTGGTTATATGAAGAGCAAGTATTTGAAAGCTCGATATTTGAGCTGTTAGCAAGAGAATATTTTGAACATCATAAAAAAACTGATCTGATCAACTTACGGCAAGGATCATACCGCTGCCCTAAAAGAGCCAGTCGAATAATGGCAAAGTGGCGTCCAGTTTTGATGTTAGCTATATGTTGGCTAGTGATTGAAGTCAGTATAATGGCTGGTCAAGGGATTTACTTTGGCGATCGAGCAAATAAACTCTGGGGTGCAAGCGCTAATTTATATTTGAATGTTTTTCCACAAGACCAGCAAGTTAAAAGTGCTAAAGCGCGTAACCAACAGTCTTTTAATTTACAGAGGTGGCTGGAAAATCGTCTCAAAAAGACAGGAAAAACTAATTCTCGTGATAATGTTTTCTTAATTTTACTTCATCAGTTGTCAATGGTTACGAGTCAACAAGGTATGGCGGTGACTATTACGCCTCAAGCCATGGCATTTAATAATGAGTTTAGCCGCCTAAGCTTTGAGTTTTTAGCGCCACATCTAGAGAGTGTAAATAAACTGGTATCAGAGCTAAGGGAAAAAGGATTGCAAACACACCTTGATAACACCAATCAGAGCAAAACGGGTGTGATTGCCAAAATCACAATAGCTAGGTAGCAAAAAGATGATACAAAAGATAAAAGTAGCGGTTGCTCAATCGCCAGTAGTGCAGCAGTTACGGGCGCGTTATGAGCAGTTGGCTCCTCGTAATCAGAATATATTGCTTGGACTCGCAGTATTTACGGCTATTATAGTATTTTATATGTGGGTTTGGTCGCCTTTGAGCCAGTGGTCTGAAAATCAGGTGAATCGCTATGAAAAGCAGGTAAAAATACACGCATGGCTACAAAAACACATAAATGAAGTCAAGGGTATTGAGAATAGGAAAAAATCAGCAGTTGGCAAAAAAGAACTACCCGCTGTTGTGAGCCAAGTTGCTAAGCAATTCGGTGTTAGCACGAGTCGCATCCACCCAGATAAAAAAGGCCTGTCTATTTGGGTAGAGGATGCAGCATACCAAAAAGTACTTGCTTGGCTGATTTCACTGGAAAAAAATAATCGAGTCGTTGTGCAACAGCTTAAGTTAGAGCGTCTGCAAGAAGAAGGTCGAATAAAATGTTTTATACATCTTGACGTTGATAGTTAAAGTATTTTTCAAAAATAAAAGTCACTGTTGATTGCATGTTAGCTAAATATATCAACAATGGCTTAGGCTAAGTAATAACAAGAGGTTAAGTCAATCATCATGTCTTTAATCTGCAGTATTGCAGTGGTATAGTTGCGGCGCTTGGGATACGGAATCAGTTTGCTATTGTTCCTACTTTTAGTAGGAATGTAGGAAACTATTAGTATCTGAGTATATCCTTCTTGTCGACATAATGTTTTTGAATTATTCACCCGGGAGTAATGCATGACTGCTATCAAGGAAATTAAGGCTCGTGAAGTTTTGGACTCCCGAGGTAATCCTACTGTTGAAGCTGACGTCATTTTAGAGTCCGGTGCAATGGGGCGAGCTTGTGCACCCAGTGGTGCATCGACCGGATCCCGTGAAGCCTTAGAGCTTCGCGATGGCGATATGTCGCGTTATTTAGGAAAAGGTGTGCTAAAAGCGGTTGCTAATATTAATGGCGCTATCCGTGATCGACTCATGGGTTTTGATGCTGCGGATCAAAAAGGCCTAGATTATGCAATGATCGCTTTGGATGCTACGGAAAATAAATCGAACCTAGGTGCTAATGCTATTTTAGCGGTATCTCTTGCTGCAGCCAAAGCAGCTGCTGCAGATAAAGGCGTGCCCTTGTACCACCATATTTCTGAGTTAAACGGTACGTCAGGTCAGTTTACCATGCCTGTACCTATGATGAATATCATTAATGGTGGAGAGCATGCAGATAATAATGTAGATATTCAAGAATTTATGATTCAGCCAGTAGGTGCTAAAACGTTTGCTGAGGGGCTGCGTATGGGGGCTGAAATTTTTCATGCATTGAAAAAGGTACTGTCTGGCAAAGGATTAAATACAGCAGTAGGTGATGAAGGTGGTTTTGCACCTAATCTAGCATCCAATGCTGAAGCGTTGGCTGTTATTAAAGAAGCCGTTGTGGTAGCCGGTTACCAACTGGGTGAGGAGGTGACGCTGGCGATGGATTGTGCTGCTTCTGAATTTTACATTGATGGTCAGTATCATCTAAAAGGCGAGGGTAAGACCTTTTCTTCTAATGCGTTTTCTGACTATCTAGCTAAGTTAACTGAAGCATTTCCCATTATTTCCATTGAGGATGGCTTGGATGAGTCTGATTGGGAGGGTTTTGCTTACCAGACCAAACTTTTAGGTGATAAAATACAAATTGTTGGTGATGACTTATTTGTAACCAATACCAAAATATTAAAGGAAGGTATTGATAAAGGCATTGCTAACTCAATATTAATCAAGCTGAATCAGATTGGATCTTTGACAGAGACCCTAGCGGCTATAAAAATGGCAAAGGATTCAGGTTACACAGCTGTTATTTCTCACCGGTCCGGTGAAACTGAAGATGCTTCCATTGCCGATCTAGCGGTAGGTACTTGCGCTGGTCAGATTAAAACCGGTTCTTTGTGTCGTTCTGATCGTGTAGCTAAATACAATCAATTGCTACGGATTGAAGAAGCGTTAGGTATTAAAGCGCCTTACCTAGGTCTTGCTGAGTTTAAACGCACTTAAGAGGCAGATTTTGTTCGTATTACCAAAAAAGAGGTTTTGAATCTCTTTTTTTGTTGCTTATTTAGGCAGTATTGTCAAATGATTACTCCATTGGTTAGCATGTGCTGCAAGTGCTATCTTTTTACGCGCTAATGGCTATTGATATGCCCAAGATTATTTTTTACATACTGAAATCTGGCGGCTCAAGTGTCGAATATATAGCCTGCCGGTTGGTGGCAAAAGCGTGGAGAGAAGGGCATGCAGTACAGATATATACACCGAGTATCGAAATTAGCCAACAGTTAGATACATTGCTTTGGAGTTGGCAAGAAGACAGTTTTATACCCCATGCTATCATCACGGATCAGACTTCGGCTCAACTACCGCCTGTAATTATTAGCAGTGAACCACCAGATAAACGACTCGATTCTATTTTGATTAATATGACACCTGCTACTATAGCTAATGTAATGCACTGTCGTCATATTTGTGAAATAGTGACTGAAGAGGCTGAAGGCAGAGCCTTGTCTAGAGCAAAATTCCGCAATTATAGGCAGAAAGGCATACAGCCAACGACCTATTGGTTGTAGTATGACCGTTTTTTTAAGACCTAGTTATCTCAATCTCTTTTCTAACTGCGCTATTGCGTTTGAATAGCAGCACTGCATTGGAGCTCTTCGTAATAGTCCCGCTATTGCTTCTGGTTCCGCCTTATTCTGGAATCTAGCTGTCCGTTACGGTGGCTAGAAAATACGATTGGTATAATGGCAACTAGCCAAAATTGGTGAGTTCGTAGGCTCTAGCTCGCACAGATCATCTTTAGCATTGGCTATATAGGGGCTGTTGCATAACTTAAAAGGAAGCTGTTTTTTTGATAAAATACTTTCAAAGTAAACTTGCTTAGGAATGCATATGATCAGCCAGTCAGAACTCGTGAATTTAGAGGATCTTGTTGCCGCAGATCATCCCTATCGAGTTTATAAAGAACTGCTCGACTTTGAATCCCTTATGCAACAGTTGACTGATTTAGACTCTGTTAATGGTCCGAAAGGATTTTGCATTGATCGTTTGTTTCTATGCCTATTGCTACAGTTTATGGAGAATATTTCAGATAGAGAGGCCGAACGTTTTTTACGAGAAAACAACGCAGCTAAATGGTTCTGTGGCTTTAGCTTATTAGAGCGAACACCCGACCATAGTGTTTTTTGCCGTGCTCGCAGCCGAATAGGTACACAACGGTTATCAAAACTTTTTGCTCAGATACGAGATCAATTATCAGCCCAAGGCTACATGAATGAAGTATTTACCTTTGTAGATGCAACCCACTTGATCAGCAAATCAAATTTATGGAAAGAACGGGATCAAGCGTTGAAGGAAAAACATGACAAGTTAAATAATGACGTGCTTCCAAAAGTTGCTGCGGATAAACAAGCCCGCATAGGCTGCAAGGGAAAAGATAAGTATTGGTATGGCTATAAACAACATACCTCTGTAGATATGCAGTCTGGATTAATTAACAAGGTTGCAATTACCCCTGCAAATTTAACCGATGCCCAAGGAATGCAGCATGTCTGTCCTAGGCAAGGCGCTGTTTATGGGGATAAAGGATATTGTACTCAACCCGCAAGAAATGCAGCCGCACGCAAAGGAATTCATTTAGCAGCGATTCGTAAAAATAATATGAAAGAGAAAAATCGTGATTTAGATCGTTGGTACAGTGGCATACGCTCACCTTATGAGCGGGTATTTTCTCAGCGCAACCCACGAGTACGTTATCGAGGTGTTTGTAAAAATCAATTTTCCGCTTTCATGCAAGCCATTAGTTTCAACTTAAAGAGATTAAGAGTGCTCAACCAAACGCCATTATTGGCGTGATGATAGGATAGCTGCGCCTAAAATTTGGGTGCAGCTAAAAATAGCCTGTAAAAAACAGGTGTAAGCACTTATTTAGTGCTCATTTTGCCTAAAAATTATCAGGTGTTATCAAAATAAGCTGTTTTTTTGAAAAATCAGTTTTATGCAACAGTCCCTTTCTGAAAAACGCGATAATAGCCTCACCATTAAGGGGCTGTTGCATAACTTAAAAGGAAGCTGTTTTTTTGATAAAATACTTTCAAAACCTGATGTGTGACTTTTAATAATCTAGCCAGAAAGGCATGACTACCGCCTAAAATAGAAGTGCGAACCACTATCCAGACGGTATCGGTCATGCCTGTAGAAGAGTTTATCATCAATA
>JAQYUY010000096.1 GCA_028728195.1 Endozoicomonas sp. (ex Botrylloides leachii) | reverse complement strand
TGCACGTCGTTATAATGCCTCTGGTGAGGCTGAAGGCGATGCATTTCGAATCAATGATCATGTTAACGGCGGTGAAAATGCTACAACGCTTGCACAGTTGGCGGATGGTCGTATCGTCGCCACATGGCAGTCAAATGCTCAAGATGGCAGTGGTGCCGGTGTCTATGGCAAGCTGATTGCCCTAGATGGTCAGGTAACTGATAGTGCCGCCGTGGGTCAGGTTAATGTGGATGATCCGGACTTTGCGGATACCCATAGCTTTGTGCTGATTGATGATGCTAACGGTCGTTTCAGTATTGATAGCACCACCGGTGTTATCACCCTTGCGGATACTTCTCAGGTAGATTATGACGATGCTACTAGCCATGATGTCGTGGTGCGGGTCACTGATAGTGGCGGCAAGGAATTAGAGCAAACCCTGACCATTGCAGTGGCTCAGGGTAATCCTGATACAAACCCGCCTATTGTTATTGATCTTGATGGTGATGGTTTAGAAATTTTAACAGCTGATGAGTCTAATGTGACACTAGATGTGGATGGAGACGGTGACAAAGAACAAACTGCGTGGGTGGGTGCGGATGATGGTTTTATTATTACTGACCTAGATGGTGATGGCTCTTTATCCTCTAACGAGGAACTGTTTATTGCCCAACAGACGGCCGAAGATGATACGGATTTGGAAGCCCTAGCCACATTATACGATAGCAATAAAGACGGTGTGATAAATAGGGATGACGACCGTTTTGATGAATTGATGGTTTTTCAGGACAAAGACCAAGATGGTGTAGCTGATAAAGGTGAAGTGATATCGCTGACAGAGGCCGGTATTGAAGAAATATCTGTGATGTCAAATGGGCAAAGGCAGGAGCTTGAAGATGGTTCGGTTATCCATGGTACCAGTACTTATACTCGGAATGACGGTAGTCAAGGCATTATTGGTGATGTATCGTTAGCTTACCAAAGTAGCGTGGCTCCTAGGTTATTATCAGCTTTGGCCTCTGAAAATACATTAATCTTGAGTTTCTCAGAAAAAGTAAGTGGTAACCCACAACTTAACGAATTTGTTGTGACTGTTGATGACGAAAGCAGAGAAGTAGTCGACGTAACTGTTACAAATGAAGGAGTAAGGGTTTTATTTGACGGTGCTCCTTTAACAAACCAGGAACAATTAACATTCGACTACATTGGAACTAGCTTACAAGATGATAATGCCAATCAGATAGAAACTATTGATGATCAGGTTGCAGGCAGAATCTTTACATCAGAGTCCGCATTAGAAAATCTTTTGGGTGATGCAGGTGATGATATCTTTTTTGTTAATGATAATAACGTAACCATAACAGGCGGTGGTGGCGCAGAAACTATTAATTTTAATGTTGCCGGCACAGCAGAGCAGCCAGCGGAGCTTTTTATTACTGATTTTAATACCGGTAATGGTGATTTATTAAATATTGGTGATGTACTGATTGATGATAATGAAAACATAGATGAACTTCTCCATTTTGAAAAAGAAGGTGATGACACAATAATGGAGATTAAGTCAGATGTTGATGGTGAAGTCACTGGAAAGGTGACTTTTAAAGACACTGACCTGTTTATGTTAGGTGGTACAGACGCTGAAATTATTAATAATTTATTAGATAACGGTAACTTGGATAATAATAGCGACCTTTAAGCAGTTATAGCATCTTTAAAATGGTATCTCTTGAGCCATATTATGCCCATTGTTTTTTCTAACTAGCGTAATGAGCATGGGTAGTTGGACTTCAAAATGAGGCGAAATGACCGGTAATAACAAGGCTATTGCGATAAGTTCTAACGCAGTGCTAGTATTCAGCGCAAGAGAGTAGTTAAAAAAGATGATTGGTATCTATGGATAAATCAGCTTGAAGTTGTGTGTAATATCTGTAAAATCCCTTTAATTTTTTTTCAGCCTAGGCTGCGGTGGTATCAAGCTACACGTTATTATTTTAATGCAAAAGAGTAAGAGGAGAATATAGCAAGTATGGTTCAACAACCGTTAAAACCAAACAATCAGCAGGTTTTCCTGCTAAGTGTACTACTTGCTTTCTTCTAAATACGCTAAAAAAAACCTCTGTTTTCAGAGGTTTTTTTTATCTAAAAATAAAAGCTTACTCAGAACAAGTGAAGGCAATAGGTGGTATACATGGGAAACAGGCTATTTCAAAAAGATATTATTTCCATTAGTGATCTTAACCGAGAGGATATGGAACTCATTTTGGAAACAGCAGCTGCACTGAAACACTCCTCAAAAAATGACTTACTAAAAGGCAAGGTCATTGGCAGCTGCTTTTTTGAGGCATCAACACGCACTCGGCTTTCTTTTGAGACTGCGATTCAACGATTAGGTGGCTCATTTATTGGGTTTGCAGACGGTGGCAATACCTCGCTGACTAAAAAAGGTGAAACACTTGCTGACTCTATTCAAGTCATTAGCTCGTATACTGATGCCATTGTGATGCGTCACCCTCAAGAAGGCGCTGCCAGACTGGCATCTGAGTTCTCATTGGTGCCTATTATTAACGGTGGTGATGGGAGTAACCAACATCCAACACAAACACTGCTGGATTTATTTAGCATAAAGGAATGCCAAGGGCGCTTAGAAAACCTTCATGTGGCTTTTGTCGGTGACTTGAAATATGGCCGCACTGTTCATTCTCTTGCCCAAGCATTATCATTATTCAATGCCCAGTTTAGTTTTCTTTCCCCTGATGCTTTAGCTATGCCGGATTATATTTTAGACGATCTTGATGTTACAGGTGTGGCATATAAAAAGGCAGAGTCTATAAAAGAAGTGGCTGCTGAAGCAGATATTATTTATATGACGCGTATTCAAAAAGAGCGGTTTGATGAGACAGAATACAAGCATATAGCGTCGCGTTACATTTTAACTGCTGAAAGCTTGATAGAAGCCCCTGCACATCTAAAAATACTACACCCTTTGCCCCGTGTAGATGAAATTGCTACAGACGTAGATAGCACTAAGCATGCGTACTATTTTCAACAGGCAGAAAACGGTGTTTATGCACGTCAAGCTTTGCTTGCCTTGATCCTTAATCAAACTATTTAAAGGCAGAACTGATGAATAATAAACTGCAGGTAGAAGCAATTTGTAAAGGAACTGTCATTGACCATATTCCAGCTGGTCAGGGTGTTAAAATACTAGATCGACTGCACCTATTGGATAGTGATGCTCGCATTACGGTAGGCTTTAATTTACCAAGCCAATTGAACGGACGCAAAGATATCATTAAAGTGACTGATCGAATATTTTCAGAGCAAGAGGCCAATGAGCTTTCTTTGTTTGCTCCAGGAGCCACCATTAATGTTATTGATGATTATACAGTTGTGGGTAAATTTAAAATGTCTCTCCCTGAAGAGCTAAAAGGGGTTTTTGAGTGCCCTAATTCGAAGTGCATTTCTCATAATGAACCAGTGAATAGCCGTTTTTTTATAAGAAAAAAAGAGAACGAAATTCGCCTAAAATGCCATTATTGTGAGAAGAGCTTTAGTAAGGATATTGTTGCAGAGCTGTAAATAATGAACAGGTATGGGTATTTCATCAGCAAGTGGCTGGGCGCATACTTGTTGAAGTACCTGAATTAAGAGGGGTAGACATTTTATAGGAACTAAAGTGATAGATAAGTGTCCTAGAGAGTAATTTTAGCAAATAGTCTGCTATATTAAGCCTCATAATATAATTTTTGAGATTTTAAATCGTGAGTATTAAGCCGGTTGAGCGGATTATGAAGCTTTGTCAAGATAACCCTGATATTCTTCGGGAAAAAAAACCTTCGTTAAACCAAGATTATCAACTAAAAGAAGCTTCTTTTGTCAATTTATGCAACGTGCGAGTTGAGCAAGTTATTCCATTTCTATCGGGAATATTTTATAAGGAGCAACAGCAAGAACCTAAGAAAAAAATTAGGCGCGTTAAGAAGAAATATAACTGTCCAAAAATATTGTTTCATAAGCGGCAACATGAGCCGAATGATCAAGAAAACCGCCGTTGTGACTATATTTAATGCTGCTTTGAGTGAACTGCTTGCTGCCCTCTGGAATCTTCCTTATATCATGATGCTGCGCAAAGCCTTATGATAGCATCATTATGTACTCTTTTTATTGAGGTAACGGGTGTTTTTTTGCTTACAATAGGGTTATTGCCTCTGAGCAGCACTGACGGTTACTACGATTAATATCAATCATGTTTTCTAATTACCGCAATGAGTATGGGCAGCCCGACTCCAGAATGAGACGGAATAATGAGTAATAGTAGGCCTATTGCGAAAAGTTCCAACGTCGTGCTGGTATTACGGTGGTCCGCATAATAGCGTAGTTGGGAAAGATCGGTATCATAGGGTTATTGGCTAGCTCTTGGCGATAAACTGACGCTGTTGAGGCGCTTCGGTTATTTGATGCGCCATAGCTTTGCATGGTTGGTGATGAATCAATGGGATCAAGGCATTGAGTGGTTTTTTAGGTATATTTAGCAAAAAAAAAGACAGCTTTGCACCAACGGATAAGAAATTATCTGGTTCAGAAGCTCAAGCTGTTTCCGGAAAAAAGTCTTCTGCAAATGCACAGCAGACATTCGCTAAAAAACGCAAACGTGGGCATAAACATTCACAGGCTACGGCTAGAAAAAACCAGTCCCGTTTACCTGATTGGAATATTGCTCAGTTCAATGTAGAGCCTGAAATAGGCAAACAGCGGTTTCATGACTTTGAACTGCCTACAGGTTTAATGCGTGCTATTTATGAGCTGGGTTTTAAGTATTGTACCCCTATTCAGGGTGAGGTGCTGGGCAGCACTTTAGCTGGACGGGATGCTATTGGCAAAGCGCAGACAGGAACAGGTAAAACAGCTGCTTTTTTGATCAGCTCCATTAAACAGTTGATTGATATTTCTCCACCTTCAACACGCTATTTAGGTGAACCACGAACGGTTATTATTGCCCCAACGCGTGAGCTGGCTTTGCAGATAGGAAAAGATGCAGAACAGCTAACACGCTATTTACCACTGAATGTCATCACAGTCGTAGGGGGTATGGACTATGAAAAACAATGTAAACGCCTTGAGAGTGGCTATGTAGATATTTTGGTGGCTACGCCTGGGCGCTTGCTGGATTACTGTCAACGCGGTGATTTACACCTTGATCTAGTGGAAACCTTGGTGATTGATGAAGCCGATCGTATGTTAGATATGGGCTTTATTCCTCAGGTTCGTCGGATTATTCGTATAGTCCCTCGCCCAGGGGATCGCCAGACCCTGCTTTTCTCTGCCACTTTTACAGACGATGTCCTCAGACTGGGGGAACAGTGGACATGGGAGCCTGTCAAAGTAGAAATTGAGCCTGATAGTATTGCAACTGATACAGTAGAGCAGAAAATTTATATTGTCACTCAGGCTCAGAAATACCGGCTTCTGGTTAATTTAATAACTAAAAAACAGCTAGAGCGCGTTATTGTGTTTACTAATAGGCGAGATCAAACACGTAAGCTAACTGAAAAATTACAAAAAGCAGGAATCAAAGCTGACCAGATATCTGGTGAAGTACCACAAAATAAGCGGTTGCGTACGCTTGAAAACTTCCGCAGTGGCCGTATTAAAGTGTTGGTGGCTACTGATGTAGCTGGTCGTGGTATCCATATCGATGGGATTAGCCATGTCATTAATTATCATTTACCAGAAGACCCTGATGACTATATCCATAGGATTGGTCGTACTGGGCGTGCTGGAACTCAGGGCATTAGTATTAGCTTTGCCTGTGAAGATGATGCATTTCTGATTCCTGACCTTGAAGAGCTCTTGGGTAGTAAGCTCAATACCAAGTATCCGCCAGAAGAGTTACTTGTTTGATTTTTTTCTTTCAAGTCGTTAGAAAACACGATTTGTATAATGTAATCCTGCTGTTCTTATGCCTAGCAAGTTGCTCCTTTTTTTAAAATTTTATGATGCGTTATAATTTTAACTTGCTGCCTTTGTTATTTTCTATAAGAATCAAAAGTGAGTGATCTATAACAATGGACATGGAGCCACTTATGGGAAATGCCTTGGATAGCAGGCCGATCAACTCAAGTAAAACAACCGCTTACGTGCTAGATAGCAACGTTCTTATTCACGATCCAAACTCAATATTAAATTTTGAAGAGCATCAAGTCGTTATCCCCATCACTGTTCTAGAGGAGCTGGATAAATTAAAAAATGGCAAACAAACCATAGCTGCTGATTGCCGACAGGCCATCAGACTGATTGACCATATTCTAGGCTCAGCATCTCCAGCAGAAATAGAAAAAGGCGTATCTATTACTAGAGGAGCAAAAGGGCCGCCACTAGGCACGCTTTCTATTCTGATGAATCATGCGCCAGAAAATGTGATCACCCTGCCAGGCAGTAATAATGATAATCGAATTATCAATGATATAAGCCAATATCAAAAAGAGAACCCCAGTCGCTCCGTAGTTTTGGTAACGAAAGATATCAACATGCGCTTGAAGGCGCGAGGATGCGGTATTTCCACAGAAGATTATCATAATGACCAGCTGGTTACTGATATTGCTTTACTTACAAAAGGATATATCAGCTATGAAGGCAACTTTTGGGACCGCGTGACCAATGTTAATACCTCTCAGCAAGAAGGTGTGACAATGCACACCCTGCAACGAGCTGAAATTAAAGAAGACCTTTATTTTAATCAGTTTTTGATTGATGAGCAGGGCTTTGTGGGCCGAGTGACGAGCTTGACCGATGACATCATTCAACTGCAGCACTTACCGCGAGAGCGTTTGATGAATCAAGATGCTTGGGGACTCAGCCCCTTTGATATTTATCAAGCGATGGCACTGAATTTATTAATGGATACAGATGTTCATTTGGTTAATCTCAATGGTGCTGCAGGCTCGGGTAAAACAATTCTAGCCTTGGCCGCTGCTATTGAAATGACCATTGCGAGTAAACAATATCGGCGTATTATTGCTACCCGCTCAACAAGAGGCTTAGATGAGGATATTGGTTATCTACCAGGCACTGAAGCAGAAAAAATGGAACCTTGGCTTGGTGCAATTACTGATAATCTCGAAGCCTTACACAGTGATGATGAATCTACTCACGGCAGTGTTGATTATATTCTTAAACAGGTGCCTTTGCATTTTAAATCATTGAATTACATTAGAGGAAGAAGCTTTCAGCATAGCTTGATTATTATTGATGAGTGCCAAAATTTAACACCACATCAAATAAAAACCATTATTACCCGTGCTGGAGTTGGCAGCAAGGTTATTTGTTTAGGCAACCTTGCCCAGATTGATACGCCCTATTTAGCGCCAACCAGCTCAGGTCTAACCTATATGACAGAACGGTTAAAGAACTTTCCCAACGGAGGTGCCATTCAGCTGCAAGGCGTTCCCCGCTCTCCTTTAGCTGCCTATGCTGAAGAGCATTTGTAATCATTTTTCGGTGTCAGATGCGTCTGACACCGGCCTGGCAATAGAAAATCGATCCCTAGTAGTTGAATAAAAACTACCTTCCATCCTACCAATCGTATCGAGCTTTTGGATATCAATGCGGTTATTATGAAACACCTGATCATCCAGATAAACTGAGCAGATTTTCCCTAAAATGAGCTGCCCTGCCAGCGGTTGATCTCCAAATGAGATAATATCATGTAACCGACACTCATATCTTACTAATGCTTCCTGAACGGAAGGTACCGATATGAGTGATGATGCGGCTGGCGTCAGCTTCACCTGTTCCATTTCATTAATATCAGCGCCATAAGGTGCTGAGGTTTGGTTCATTTGCTCTGCGTAGTTGTGGCTAACAATATTAACAACAAACTCACCTTGTTTGCTTATATTTCTGAGTGTATCTTTGATCTTTGCCTCACCGTTTAACAGAGGAGAAAAGCCGAGAATGGGGGGATTAACACTGACAACATTAAAGAATGAAAAAGGTGCAAGGTTTACCTTATTTTTTTCATCCATACTTGATACCCAAGCAATGGGGCGGGGCGTTACAGTACTTATTAAAATCCGGTAAATTTCTTTTTTTGATACGACCTTGGGATCAATATTCATGGTATTAGGCCTTTATAAAATTATCTTGCGATAGCCTGAATAATACCAATCATCTTTTCTAACTACGTTATCGCGCTGGATATTCGAACACCAGCACTGTGCTGCAATTATCCCTATTATTACTCGTCATTCCACCTTGTTATGGAGTCCAGCTGTCCATACTCATGACAGTAGTTAAAAAACTCGATTAGTATTATCCGAATACCTACCTCTAATGCAAACATGATAGCGGAATATCCGGCACCCTTTCTTCTTACACATTCTCTGCATCAGGCGAAGGTTAATAACCATTTTATTTAATTTTATACAGCCCAGCCTGTTCCCTCACCAAATACAACAAAGCAAGCTTTAGCTACGTTCAATAGTGTCAGGTGCATCTTTAACTACTTGTTCTGCATGGTTATACTGTAATTGTGCAACGTGCTTCTCTAAAGCCTCTAGTTTCATTCTGGTTTGCTCTAATACAGCAGCCTTGGCATCAAACTCATCTCGGCTAACCAAGTCAAGTCGGGATAAAGCACTGCTTACCAGCGCCTTAATATTGCGTTCAATATCTTCTCTGGTTTGACTTTTTTCTCCCCCAAGAATCTGCCCTGCTTTTTCAGCAATACCGTTGATAAGTGCAATTTTATCTATCATTGATGATACCCACATTTATTTTTGATGGTGTTATCATATCGCAAACTTTACTTTTTTCCGATGCTATAGCATTCTTATTTACACCAAAGTAGTTAGATATTATTAACCCTCCATTGCGCTTATTCATTTTTCTTTTTCAGTACATTAACGACAGCGGTTACTTAAATGAAGTTAGTTTCAGCAATTATTAAGCCATTCAAGCTAGATGATGTAAGAGAGTCACTTTCAGATATTGGTGTCCAAGGCATTACCGTTACTGAAGTAAAAGGGTTTGGTCGCCAAAAAGGTCATACAGAGTTATACCGTGGTGCTGAGTATGTGGTTGATTTTTTACCTAAGGTAAAAATTGAAGTAGCCATTAGCGATGATTTACTGGAACTAGTGATTGAAACTATTTCTAAAGCGGCTAAAACCGGTAAGATAGGGGATGGTAAAATTTTTATAACCCGCTTAGAGCAAACCATACGAATAAGAACCGGTGAAACGGGTGTAGATGCTATCTAGAACTACTATCTCAAAAATGAGCGCCTAAAAAATTTACTTTGGCAGTCCCATTAGCAAACAATGGGCAGTAATAACCAGAATAGACTGCATGAACAGTTTTCTGGCTTTTTTTGTGGCATCATTAGGCTGTAAGGCAGTGAATAACCACCAGCCATTGATAGCTACTGTTATAACAAGGTAATAGAAGCTTGTAAAACCTGCCCAAAATAAACAGCTACTGATTATTAAGAACGCAGCAATATATAATACACACCGCCTAAACGTTGCTGGAACACCAATAACAGCAGGTAATACGGGAATGTTAGCAGCACGATAATCATCCAGCCGAAAAATACTAATGGCATAATGATGGGGCATTTGCCAACAGCAAAATAATAAAAACAATAAACTGGCGGCGCTATCCCATTCATTTGTTACACTGCAATACCCTATCACCGGAGGTAGAGCTCCTGAAAAACTGCCTGCAATCGTGCTAATAGGTGATTTTCGTTTTAACCAACAGGTATAAATAATCGTATAAATAGCATGACCAGCTAATGCTAAGCAAGCAGCAAGAGGATTGGCAAAAAAGTATAGTATGAAAAAGCCAGAAAGCCCTATGAGTAGCGCATAAAATGAAACCCATAAAATAGAAGGTAAATGATGAACAAAGTATCTATCCTTAGTTCTTGCCATAAAACCATCAATATCACGGTCAAAATAATTATTTATTATACAGGCAGACGCAATAACCATAGCTGTGCCAAAAATAATGGCTATAAATAACCAAAAACTATAGTTTCCTTGCGACCCTAGCAGAAAGCCACCCAAGGCAGCAATAATATTCCCAAAAATAATTCCTGGCTTAATTGTTTGGATATATTTTCTTATCATGCTTTGCAACTACTACACATAAGGTAGTTAAGCTCATGCATTATCCAGACACTGCCACCTACAACAATCACAATAACAACCATAAAGAAAATAGATGCAATGATATTCCACCTTTTATTAGGTTCATAATTTAAATGGAGGAAAAAAAAGGCTTGGATAAATATTTGTGCAACACCAGTAATAAAGATAGTTGCTAGTAATAATGGGGTTGATGCAGAACTGTATAGCACCATAAAGAACGGTATAAAGGTTAGTACAAAGCAAGCAACAGATGCCAGGGTATACGTGCGAGCTTTATTGTTTTCAGATTTCCCTTCATCTGAGGCATAAGTCATAATACTACCCCTAATAAGTACACCAGACTAAAGACACATATCCAGATAATATCGAGGAAATGCCAGAAAAGACCAAGACATTTAAGGCGTGTCTGGTTTTTCTCAGATAATCCATTTTTACCGACATGAACGATCATCGTAGCAATCCATACTAACCCTAAAGACACATGCAAACCATGCGTGCCTACCAAGGTAAAAAAAGCAGATAAGAAGCCAGACCGGTCAGGACCATACCCTTCAGAAATAAGGTGATGAAACTCCCATACCTCCATAGCTACAAAGCAGGCACCTAATAAAAAAGTAATTGCTAACCACGTCATTACCTTTTTAGTGTCCCGTGCGTACATTGCTAACGTGGAAAAACCATAGGTGACACTGCTTGTTAAGAGAAACAGGGTTTCTACTAAAACAAACTGAATATCAAAGATATCTTTACCTGACGGACCACCTGCGGTACCCGGAGAGATAACAGCATATGTTGCAAATAGCGTGGCAAATAGCACACAGTCTGTCAGTATATAGATCCAAAAACCTAACAGGGTAATGTCACCGCTATTATGAGACTCATTATTAATTACATCTGCACGCATGGTATGCCATCGCTATCAAGGTTTGAGGGCTTGTTTTCTGCTTGAGCTGCTCGCGCTGCTTCTGTTTCCTGAACTTCACTGGCAGGAATAAGGTAATGATCATTAACTCTAAATGAATTAAGTACCCAAAGTAATCCTGTCGCTGCTCCTGTAATAATCGCTAACCACCAAATATGCCAAATAGCGGCGAAACCAAAGACGGTAGCAAACGATCCAATATAGCAACCCATGCCAGTATTTGAAGGCATCAAAATGTCACTATAACGAGCTGGCGGCGAGACCCCTCCTGTTCGTTTATCTTCCCAAAATTGATCTAGTGCATGTATCTTTGGGGTAACTGCAAAGTTATACTCTGGCGGTGGTGATGATGTTGACCACTCCAATGTTCTACCATCCCATGGATCCCCAGTAGTATCTTGGTATTGCTTTCTGTGCTTGATACTCACAGTAAATTGAATCACCTGACAAACAAGCCCTGCAATAACAAAGACAACACCGACTGCGGCAATGGCAAGGCCGGTATGAAAGCTGGGATCAATATGCTGGCTGATTCGTCTGGGCATACCCATTAACCCGAGCCAATAAAGCGGCGCAAACGCTAAGACGAAACCAGTGATCCAAAACCAGAAAGCTCTAACACCCCAGCGTTCGTCTAAAGTAAAACCAAATGCTTTAGGAAACCAGTAAGTAATGCCTGCAAAAGTTCCAAAAACGACGCCCCCAATAATCACATTATGAAAGTGAGCAACGAGAAAGACTGTGCCATGAACGATAAAGTCAACACCGGGCACCGCCATCAGTACCCCCGTTACACCGCCAAAAACAAAGGTAAAAACAAAACCAAGGCTCCATAACATCATCGAGTTATAGACAACTCGCCCCTTATACATAGTAAACAACCAATTGAAAATTTTAACACCTGTAGGTACTGCAATAATCATGGTGGTAATACCAAAGAAAGCATTGACATTTGCCCCTGCCCCCATCGTAAAGAAGTGATGAAGCCAGACGATAAATGACAGCACAGTAATTGCAACGGTTGCCCAGACCAAAGACGTATAGCCAAAAATAGGTTTGCGAGAAAAGGTAGGAAAAACCTCACTGAATACCCCAAAGGCGGGTAAAATAAGAATATAAACTTCTGGATGACCCCAAGCCCAGATCAAGTTAACGTACATCATCATATTTCCACCTAAATCGTTGGTGAAAAAATGGAAATCAAGGTATCGATCCAGCGTTAACAATCCAATGGTTACTGTCAGAATAGGAAATGCAGCAATAATAAGGATATTGGCACAGAGGGCCGTCCAAGTGAATACAGGCATTTTCATTAACGTCATGCCTGGCGCGCGCATTTTTAAAATCGTAGTCACGAAATTAATGCCTGTGAATAATGTCCCGATCCCTGCTATTTGCAAGCCCCATATCCAATAGTCCTCACCGACCCCAGGACTATACTGTTTCCCCGAAAGCGGGGCATAGCTCAGCCAACCATTATGCGCAAATTCACCAATGGCCAATGATAAATTAATGAGAACAATACCGGAAATGAACAACCAAAAACTAAGATTATTTAAAAAGGGAAAAGCGACATCTCTAGCCCCAATCTGTAATGGAACAGCAACATTCATAAGCCCAATCACCAGCGGCATTGCCACGAAGAAAATCATGATCACGCCATGGGCCGTAAAGATTTGGTCATAATGCTCAGGCGGTAAGAAGCCCGCATCGCCCGCTGATGAAAGCGTCTGTTGCGTGCGCATTAAAACAGCATCTGAAAGACCTCTAAAAAGCATAACGAAAGCCATGATGATATACATCACACCAATCTTTTTATGGTCGACACTTGTTACCCAATTAACCCAGAGATATTTCCATTTTTTTTTGGCGGTTATGTAAGCAACAAGAGCAAAGCCAACACATGACATAACTGCCAGCGTATACATAATAATAGGCTGATGAATCGGAATGGCATCTAGTGTAAGTTTGCCCAGCATAAACAGCCTCACGGGTTTTATCTGGTTATGGTAAACTACCTTAACTATGCCGAGGAGTAGGATTACTCATAGGCATGAACTTATGTATGATATCTTTAAAAAGACCTTTTTTTACAACTGCGTAGTATGTAACGGGGTAGCCATGGGATGGTTTTGCTAACGCGGAAAACTGCTGTTGAGTCAGCAAATCATGCGACGAGTGACGAACGTTATCTACCCATTGATCAAACTTTTTATCATTAGCTGTGGCAATAGCAGTAAATTTCATATCTGAAAAACCATGGCCGCTATAGCCTGTATTCACACCTTTATAATGCCCTGGCCGATCTGCAATAAGATGCAGTTTAGTTTCCATACCCGCCATGGTATAAATCTGAGAGCCAAGCTGAGGAATAAAAAAGGAACTCATGACCGTATCAGAAGTTATTTCAAAAGAAACTGGCCGATTTACCGGAAAAGCAAATTCACCAACAGAAGCAATGCCATAATCCGGATAAATAAATAACCATTTCCAATCCAGTGATACTACCTGAATAACTAAAGGTTTTTTATGATGATCCAGCGGTCGATAGGGGTCTAGTTTATGAGTTGAATACCAAGTAATAACACTCAAGACAACGATTATCACACTTGGAAAAAGCCAAACCATACTTTCTATTTTTGCTGAATGGTTCCATTCAGGCAGATATTGGGCGGGATGTTTTGCTTTCTCTCGGTATTTCCAAAAGAAATAACCTGTTAAAAACAGGGTAGGCACAACCACAATCATCATCAGCGCCACTGAGATAATAAGCAGGTTTTTTTCAGACTGTCCTACCGCTCCCTGCGGGTCGAGTAAAGCGGCCTTACAACCACTTAAAAGCCCAACAGATAAACCTAATAATAAGTAAGCGGATATTTTTTTAATGGAATTCATAGAGTTACCGCCTGGCTATCATGCGGAAAACCTAGCATAAAGAAAATGTATTGGCAAATACTAAAACAGTAATTCAAAAACGATATGATCAACTTATCGGAAGCGCGTAAAACCCCGTACTTTTAGTGCGGGGATGTAAGCGCATCGGCGTTAGCTGACTAATGCGGTGTTCTTTGTTGTTGCACATACTGTTTGATGACGTCAATAGGTGCACCACCACAGCTTGCAGCAAAGTAGCTTGGACTCCATAGTGCTGCTTTGTAGTATCTAGTTGTCACTTCTGGATGAAACAGTTTCAGTTTTCGGCTGGATACACCCTTTAAGCTGTTAACCAGCTTCGACAAAGCTATCTTAGGTGGGTAGTTCACTAATAGGTGCACATGGTCTTCCTCCCCGTTGAACTCAACCAGTTTAGCCTCAAAATCTTCACAAACCTTGCTGAACAAGGTTTCAAGCGTTGAAAACATATACCCTTCTAAGAAGCTGTTCATGATCTTGATTTTACTTGATAATTCATCGGATGAGACAACAGTACCCCAGCGATATCACTCGTGAGCAGTTTGAACCTATTCTTCCGATCCTTGAAAGTGCTCGCA
>JAQYUY010000095.1:3933-14621 GCA_028728195.1 Endozoicomonas sp. (ex Botrylloides leachii) | reverse complement strand
AGGTAAGTTAAAAACTAAAACAACGGAAAATACAAAGAAAGCAGGTGATAATGAGACTGAGATAGGTAAGTTAAAAACTAAAACAACGGAAAATACAAAGAAAGCAGGTGATAATGAGACTGAGATAGGTAAGTTAAAAACTAAAACAACGGAAAATACAAAGAAAGCAGGTGATAATGAGACTGAGATAGGTAAGTTAAAAACTAAAACAACGGAAAATACAAAGAAAGCAGGTGATAATGAGACTGAGATAGGTAAGTTAAAAACTAAAACAACGGAAAATACAAAGAAAGCAGGTGATAATGAGACTAATATAGGTCTTTTACAAACTAAAACAAGGGATAATGCTGATGACATCAGCGATAATGCTGATTTCATCAGCGATAATGCTGATGACATCAGCGCTAATAAAACTGATCTAACGGAAGCTAAAAATAAGATAAGTACGCATACAAAGCAGCTAAACAACCAAAAAGAAAAGATAACCATGAATAGAGGGCGTCTAGATAACCAAAAAAGAAAGATAGCCGATAATGAGCAACTTTTAGAGGAACATGCTCAACATATAACTGCCAATACTGATTTGATAATCAGCAATGATAAGGCCATTCGTGAAACGATGGCATATCGTTTTAATGAGATGCAAAGTGTCATTGATCACAACCATAAAATGGCGATGAAAGGTGTTGCCCAAGCAATGGCTCATAGTGCTTTGCCTCAAGCTTACGAAGGTAAAGGGGTATTAGCTATTGGTGGCGGCTACTTTGAAGGATACAGCGCAATAGCCATTGGCTTTTCCAAAAATTTTGGTTATAGCCATCAATACACAGTGAAAGCATCTGTTTCTGCTGCTGGTTTGGGCATGGGTGCAAATGTAGGTATTGGATACAATTTTTAAACACCTGTCATTCATGCAGTATACACAGTACCTATATTAGCTGCTTAAGCATGGCTAATGTATCGGCGAATACATCATCAGATAACGAATCAAGGCGGTTTACTTCAGGCCAGCTTCGCAACCAGGTAAGTTGCCTTTTTGCAAGCTGGCGAGTCGCTGCCAAGGCTTTTTCAACCATCTCATCATAAGTTAACTCGCCATCTAAAAAAGACCACATCTGACGATAACCCACCGCTCGCATAGCAGGTAACGCAAAATTCAAATCAGCCCGCGCATGTAATTGTCTCACTTCCTCTTCAAAACCATTGTCTAACATCTGTTGAAAACGCAGTGAAATCCGATCATGCAGGGTGGAGCCCTCATTAGGGTCTATCGCTAAACTAATAAGATAACCCAAAGTAATTGACTCCAGACTGGTCACCGATGGTAATCAGGTGCGTAGGCGAAGGGGGTGTTTAACCTGCAATGAACGTTTTACTACCTATGAGTCAGCTGAATTATTGCTACCTCGACTGGTTAAACAAGATGATAGACGAGAAACATTTGGAGAGGAAAAGCTGCGTGCCGGTATGATACGGGCATTGGAAAAAAGACCCGTGAGCGTTGAGCAACTAGAAGATGCTATTCATCGTATCAAACTGCAACTAAGAGCAACCGGCGAGCGCGAAATTGCTTCTAGAATCGTCGGTGAAGAGGTGATGGCTGAGCTGAAGCAGTTAGATGAAATCGCTTATATCCATTTTGCCTCTGTTTACCGCCATTTTAAAGATCTCAATGAATTTCAGGAAGAAATTGAAAAGCTTGAAACGGAAGACCGACAGGGTTAGGTTAGCTGATTGAAGCATGATTATATCAAAAAAACATAGCTATTTATTGATCAATCCAATAACGCTCATCATTAAATCTACTATCTAACCTCTGCCTTTATATTTTTTATATTTCCTTCCATTAAGGAATACCGCTCAAAAAATTAATGCCACGTTGTTTTTAGGTAATATATTTTCCAATAGCTGTCCCCTAGATACTGAAAAAAATAGCAGCTTATTTTATATGCTTACAGCATGAATACAGTAAAACTAATAGGTAATACATCGTATAAAATAATTAAAAGTTTAAATAACATATAAAAAAAAATGCATAAAAATAATTTTTATACTATAAAAAGAAATCAAACGATTATTACCATTTGTTTTTTTATGAAAAAATTTTTCCCTCTGAAAAACAATCTACTTCAATATAAAGATATAAGCAATCCATTTATGGTCTAACTATTTGATTAATAAAAAATTTCTTTACAGATATAAGCCAAACAACTGTATTTATTGTTATATAAAGCACTATTTATTTAGTCTATTGCTGTTTTATTTTGACTGGAGTGTTTAATGAATATTTTAAATAAAAATCTTCTCTATTTAGCTATTAGTGCTTCTTTAATCAGTGTTAATAGTTTTGCTGGGTTAGAAGATTCGAACGTTTCGGGAGTTTCTGGGGAGTTGCACATTAGGGCATCAGGGGGTCCTACAATTGCAATTCCTCCTGAGCCTAATCCAAGTCCGGCTAATCCATCTGAGCCTAATCCAGCAGTTCAGCCGACTACTATCGCAGGTCTAAGAACTGAAATTGATCATAATGCTGCAGCGACAAACTTGCATAAACCTAAGCTAGGTGATTTAGATACTAAAACACAGGGGTTAGAAACCAAAACACAGGAATTAGAAACTACAACACAGAGATTAGAAACCAAAACACAGAGATTAGAAACCAAAACACAGGGATTAGAAACTAAAACACAGGGATTAGAAACTAAAACAAAGGAATTAGAAACCAAAACACAGGGATTAGAAACTACAACAAAGGAATTAGAAACCAAAACACAGGAATTAGAAACTACAACAAAGGAATTAGAAACTCAAACACAGGTATTAGAAACTACAACAAATAAATTAGAAACTATAACAAAGGAAAATACAACTAAAGCAGATGATAATAAAACTAAAATTAACGAGAATAAAGAGCGTATAACGGAAGCTGAAACTACGATAGACAGGCATACAAAGCGTCTAGATAACCAAAAAAGAAAGATAGCCGATAATGAGCAACGTTTAGAGGAACATGCTCAACGTATAACTGCCAATACTGATTTGATAATCAGCAATGATAAGACCATTCGTGAAACGATGGCATATCGTTTTAATGAGATGCAAAGTGTCATTGATCACAATCATAAAATGGCGATGAAAGGTGTTGCCCAAGCAATGGCTCATAGTGCTTTGCCTCAAGCTTACGAAGGTAAAGGGGTCTTAGCTATTGGTGGCGGCTACTTTGAAGGATACAGCGCAGTAGCCATTGGCCTTTCCAAAAATTTTGGTTATAGCCATCAATACACAGTGAAAGCATCTGTTTCTGCTGCTGGTTTGGGCATGGGTGCAAATGTAGGTATTGGATACAATTTTTAAACACCCTGTCATTCATGCAGTATACACAGTACCTATATTAGCTGCTCAAGCATGGCTAATGTATCGGCGAATACATCATCAGATAACGAATCAAGGCGGTTTACTTCAGGCCAGCTTCGCAACCAGGTAAGTTGCCTTTTTGCAAGCTGGCGAGTCGCTGCCAAGGCTTTTTCAACCATCTCATCATAAGTTAACTCGCCATCTAAAAAAGACCACATCTGACGATAACCCACCGCTCGCATAGCAGGTAACCCAAGATTCAAATCAGCCCGCGCATGTAATTGTCTCACTTCCTCTTCAAAGCCATTGTCTAACATATGTTGAAAACGCAGTGCAATCCGATTATGCAAGGTGGAGCGTTCACTAGGGGCTATAACTAAACTAATAATATGATAAGGTAGCTGAAGCTGTTGCTGCTCTGCGTGCCATTCTGATAGTGATCGCCCCGTTACTTCATATACTTCAAGTGCTCTTTGCAGGCGTTGACTATCTGTTGGCTTAATTCTTTGCGCTGCTTTAGGGTCTACAGCCTGAAGTCGTTGATGAAGCTTTGGCCATCCAAAGGTATTGGCTTCAGCTAAAAGCATTGCTCGAACGGTTTCATTAGCTGCTGGTAAGTTAGCCAGCCCTTGGCTTAGTATATTAAAATACATCATTGTACCGCCGACCAAGAGAGGAATACGCTGGCGTGCGGTAATATCAGCCATTTCTCTAAGTGCATCAGAACGAAATTGAGCCGCAGAATACGATTCCGTTGGGTCGAGAAAACTAATAAGTCTATGGGGCGCTTTAGCCAGTACCTCAGCTTCGGGCTTGGCTGTTCCGATATCCATTGTTTTATATACCATGGCGGAGTCAACGCTGATAATATCACAGGGCAACACCTCAGTAAGCGCAATGGCCAGATCGGTTTTTCCTGATGCCGTAGGACCCATCAAAAAAATAGCAGGCGGTAATTCGCCAGAAGGTTCATTCACGTTAAAATATCACCTGATTTACATATAGCGTCATATTATTGTTCACTGCCCACGCATAAATAGTTTATCTAGCGCGTGCATGGTCAGTAGCGTCCAAGTAGGCCGCCCATGATTGCATTGCCCGCTGCGCTCAGTGGCTTCCATATCTCTTAATAAGGCATTCATCTCTTCAAGAGACAGCTTACGGTTAGCCCTGACTGAGCCATGGCAAGCCATGGTTGCCAGAATCTGATTAATATGTGCCTCAATCTTGTCACTGGTGCCAACCTGATTGAGGTCTGCGATCACATCCCTTACTAATTTTTCGATATCGGCTGTTTGGAGCACCACGGGTATTTCTCGAACCACCAGCGTTTCCGGAGCCATGCGTTCAAGAGTTAGACCTAGCTGGTTAAAATAACGATAATGCGCCTCAGCACAATCTGCCTCATGGGTACTCACTGCAATAGATTTTGGTAATAACAGCGGTTGCGCGGCAATACCCGTTGAATGCCATGCTGTTTTCATTCGCTCATAGGTGATCCTCTCATGCGCTGCATGCATATCTACCAATACCATGCCTTGATCATTTTCAGCGAGAATATAAACGCCTTTAAGCTGTGCAACGGCATAACCAAGCGGCGGCGCAAGGTGGTCATTATTCTTGGTAAAAGCAGTGGGTAATTCTTCAATTTGTAGCGGCTTAGCCTCGTCATCAGCCCTTTGCTCAGCTGGGGTATCGGCCGTATCTGTAGCGTACAGTTTATTATATGCCTCAAGTTGTTTTTCGGTGCTAATGGGTCTGGTCGGTGTCTGGTGACCATGATGATGCTTAACGCTTGACGTAGGGTTATGTGGCTGGGCTTTGGATGTTTGTTCTGTCAGGGTGATATGGCCTTGCTCACGAAATTCACCGGCTTCAATACCGGTTACATGGCTCTTTGCTGTGCTATCAAACGTCGCTGATGACAAATGATCCTCTGGCCGAACCGCTGCTAGTGCCTTATTTAGCGTACTAAATAAAAAGTTATGTACCATTCGACTGTCACGAAAGCGTACTTCGTGTTTGGTCGGATGAACATTCACATCAATCAGGGTGGGGTTAATTTCAAGGTACAAAATAAACGTCGGATGACGCCCTGAGAATAATACATCACGATAAGCCTGCCTGACTGCGTGAGCAACCAGCCTATCGCGAATAACTCGCTGGTTAACAAAAAAGTATTGTAAGTCTGCACTTGATCGAGAAAAGGTAGGCAACCCAACCCAGCCCCACAGTTTCATGCCTGATGCTTCTACATCAATACAGATAGCATTTTCGATAAATTTTGGGCCACACAACGATGCAATTCTTCTATCTTTTTCAGATTGCGTTATTGCTGGCCGCAGTTGATGAATACTCCGTTGGTTATGACGCAAAGAAAACGCCACTTTAAAGTGTGATAATGCTAATCGTTTAACAACTTCTTCAAGGTGAGCAAATTCTGTTTTTTCGGTCCTTAAAAATTTACGTCGAGCCGGAGTGTTAAAGAATAAATCTTTTATTTCAACCGTTGTGCCTCTAGGGTGCGCTGCTGGGCTTAATCGTGCATTCATCTCCCGCCCTCCTACCTGAACAGACCAGCCTGATGGTTGGTCTGCAGTGCAAGATGTAAGCATTAACCGAGAAACAGAACTAATACTGGCCAGGGCTTCGCCACGAAAACCTAAGGTTGTTACACCCTCAAGGTCTTCCAATTCCGATATTTTACTGGTGGCATGGCGCGAAAGCGCCAGAGGCAGATCATGTTGAGTAATGCCATCGCCATCATCACGAATACGAATCAGTTTTGTTCCGCCGGCTTCGATGTCAATAGTTAGCTTTTCAGCATTGGCATCAAGGCTATTTTCCAATAACTCTTTCACCACAGAAGATGGGCGCTCAACCACTTCGCCTGCTGCAATCTGGTTAGCAAGGCGGTTATCCAATAAACGAATAGGCTTCATCAAACGTACTCACCATCTGCGATGTCATACTCAAGTTAGCTGTTAAAGCGGTGTTAAGTGCTCATGTTACTGAAAACAGTTTGTAAACAACAGGCAATAACGACGTTATAATAGACAAATAAAAAAAAGGCTCTTAATTGGGTATTACCAGTACCCGCCCAACTCGTATATCATTAGCCTTTGAAATTTTATTTGCTTTTCTCAGTGAGCTAAGACTGATATCAAACTGGCTCGCAATACCAGACAGCGTATCGCCCGCCTGAATAACATAATGATCAGGTCGAGTTTGCAGTTTTCCTTCTTGCTTCCACTTGGCTACAAGGGTGCCAGGGGGTGGTTTCTGCACAAACCAAGCATTTAATCCATCGAAAATAGACGTTGCAATCGCTTTTTGATGGTGCGGATTTTTTAACTTCTTGGACTCTTGTGGGTTGGTAAGAAACCCCACTTCTACCAGCACCGATGGAATATCTGGCGATTTAAGTACGACAAAACCTGCTTGCTCAACCGTTTTTTTATGAAGATGACTAATAGTACCAAGGTTTTGTAAAATTTTATCACCTACTTCAATGCTGTAAGATAATGTTGACGTCATTGATAAATCCAGCAAGACTTTGGCAAGCTGGTCATCTTTATCATTTAAAGAAATTCCATCCTCACCGCCAATTTGATCTGCCATGTTTTCTTTATGCGCTAGCCAACGTGCCGCTTCTGAAGTTGCTCCTCGTCTAGATAAGGCAAAGACGGAAGCACCATGAGCGCGCCAATTTTTAAAGCCATCTGCATGAATAGAAATCAGCAGATCAGCATGATGGTCTCTGGCAATTTTTGTCCGCTCTCTTAGGCCAACATAATAATCACCTGTGCGAATCATGACGGGTGTAAAGCCTGGCGCTTTTTTTAGCAATGCCTCCAGTTTTTTAGCGATAGCTAGGGTGACTGTTTTCTCATAACCGCCACCATAACCGATTGCACCAGGGTCTTCTCCTCCATGACCGGCATCAATAGCCACTACAATATTGCGCCAATCTGTATGATTTTTAACCGTAGGTGTCTGTTCTTTTTTATCCTTATCAAATAAGTCGACCACTAAACGGTAACCGTAGGTTGCATTAGGTTTTAACAAAAAACTTTTGGTGGTAACCGCTCCTGATAAGTCCAATACGATGCGTAAGCTTGTTTTATGTTGAATACCATGGCGGACTCGCCGAATGGGTGTATTTTTTAATCGTAAAGATGTCAGAGTTGTTTTTAATGTTGTATCTTTTATATCGATTACTAGGCGACGTGGATTAGGTAGCGTAAATTCTGAATGGGTTACGGCCGTAGAAACATCAAAAACTAATCGGGTTTTATCTGGCGAACGCCATAACCTTACCCCGCTAATTAAAGACATTGCTGCCCAAGCCAATTCTGTTTTTAATACAGATAAGCTAAATAACAAGTAAAATGAGCTTGCGGTTTTAGCCAGAAAGCGCCTGCGATTAATCAAAGCAGTTTCACTGGGAATTTTTTGAGGGGGCCGTTTTTTCCTTTTAAAAAAGAGGCGCAAGGCCGCTGTTAAAGTCTTTCCTGACTTTAGCGCCATATTCGACCTCCGAGTTGAATAAATCCAGCAATCATCGTGTCAACTATTTTTTCCCCGTACTTAGAGCCTATAGTAAATGTTACTTTTCGACCAGAAGAGTGATATTCAAACAGTAATTCTGCATCAGCAACAGGCAAAGCCCCTTCGCCCTTAGTAGGCCATTCAACTAGACACAGGCTTTTTTCTTCGAAGTAATCGCGGCCACCGATAAATTCAAGTTCTTCAGGATCAGCTAACCGGTAAAGATCAAAATGGTATATTTTTTGGTCATTGACTTCATAGGGTTCAACCAATGTATACGTTGGGCTTTTTACTGTACCTTTATGGCCTAGCTCCGTTAATACCCCACGACAGAATGTGGTTTTGCCAGCACCTAGGTCTCCGTGTAGAAAAATAATGCCTTGGCCGCAAGAAGCCTTTGCTAACAAGCTGCCTAACAATACCATTTGCTTTTCGTTATCAATAAGCAGTTCTTTTTTTCGTTCCATCGGTGCCTCAAATTAAAACCAAACCCACTAATACCTTCAAAGACGTAGCTGATTGAGTCGGTGACGAATAAAAGGTATTAACTCCGCGGCTAACATACCTATCTCACCTTGCTTGAGTGATAACTCATCGGCTGCGCCTGAGTGTAACCATACTCCAAGGCAAGCTGCATTATTCTCAGTAATGCCTTGAGCTAAGAAAGCACCTATCACGCCACTGAGTACATCGCCCATACCGGCAACGGCCATAGCTGGGTTACCCGCAGAGCAGAGTGTAATATTTTGGTGTGAGCAGATCAGTGAACCTGCACCTTTTAATACCGTTGTAGCGCAAAAGCGTTTGCTCAGAGCACTGACTGCATCAAAGCGGTTAGCTTGTATTATCTTAGCATGAAGGTTAAGCAGCCTTGCCGCCTCGCCAGGGTGAGGTGTGATAATAATAGGCTGTTTTCGGCCATCGATCAGCATGGGATTACATGCGATTAAATTCAATGCATCGGCATCAAGCACAATAGGTAGTGGCGCTTTTAATGCTTCCTTGAGCAAAACCTCAGCCCACTCATCCTGCCCTAAACCAGGCCCCACAACAAGGGCGGTTTTTCCTTCGGTCATGGCCTGAAATTCACTGCTCGTGCTGACTGCTTTAGCCATGACTTCTGGTCGACGAACCGCCAAAGCTCCCAGATGCTCTGATTGAGTAGCAACGGTAACCCGACCAACACCACAGGCCATTGCGGCCTCTGCTGCAAGAATCACAGCACCAGGCATTCCTTGGTTACCACCGGCTATTAAGACGTGTCCGTATAACCCTTTGTGGGCATAGGCAGGTCGTTTTTTTATCAGCGACGCCAAATTATTCTGGCATAAACGATAACAAGACGGAGGTTGTGTTTCATATACTGCTTGCGGTACGCCCAGATCAACAAAGTGTAATTGGCCACAACAGTAGGGCCCCATAGCTGTTAATAGACCTTGCTTTATTGCAATAAATGTAATGGTATGCATAGCCTTCACCGCAATACCCAGTTCGGCACCGGTATCAGCACATAGCCCCGAAGGAATATCAATCGCCAGCACTGGCGAGCCTGCTTCGTTAATTTGGGTAATGGCTTTGCGGTAATCGCCCAATACTTCACGGCTCAACCCAGTGCCCAGCATCGCATCAACCACAATACCATCAGTGATAGTGCAATGCTGATCAAAGGGGATAATATCAACTCCTGCTGCATAGCAAAAAGACCATGCCTTTTTAGCATCATCTTTTAGCGCTTCAGGATTTTTCAATGAAACAACAGACACCGAAAAGCCCTGATTTTTGGCAAGCCCTGCGATAATATATCCATCCCCCCCATTATTACCGCCACCGCAAAATACTTGTATCTCTCGCTCAGAAGATCTATCTAGCCACTGTTTGCGCAGGAGATGAAACGCTGCTTTACCTGCTCGTGTCATCAGCTCAAAGCCATCTATACCAAAATGCTCAATGGTTATTTTATCTAATTTTCGGACGCTCTTGGCCGTGTAGAGTGCAGAGGGTAACGGCTGGTTCATGAGGTCTACCTTTAAGTAACAGGGTATGGCGATTATAAATATAATAATACTAATTATCTTTTCTCACTACGCTATTGCGCTGACCATCTAAACACCAGCACTGTGCTGAAACGCCTCGCAATAGCTCTGCTATTACTCATTATTCAGTCTTACGCAAGCGCCAATACAAAAGGAGTAAGAAGCTGTTTATCCGCTTTCTTATCTTTCATAATTCGGCCAATAAGATAGACCTACCTCAGTGATTAGGCTACAAAGCGAAATCATAAGCCATAACTAGAAAACCATCAGTCAACAGAAACAAACCTTAACAAGTTGGAAGCGAAAAGGGGTAAGGTTCAATTCACCCGGGTCGGGGACAGCAAGCACTTATGTTTGAATATCAATAAAGATGCAGCCGCCTAAGAGAAAGAAATAAGGCATTAGTAAGCAAGCTATGTACTTAAACCATCAAGTACATAACTTGAACAAACAGCTGGAAAGCGTATCAAAACGTTAGAGCAAGAGCACAAAATAAAGCACCAAAAATTATTCTCTATGAGTCGATGAGATTTTGGATAAATTGTTTGTATACTCAAACGTTTTCAAGATGCTCATCTCTATTCAGCTATAGCCCTTGATTTTAAGGGGTCAGTTCCAAGAAAAAGCGAGCATCTTGAAGTTTACTGGATAAAGCCGTTATAGACGCTCAGTCCAAGGGTGGAATGTCTAGACTGCGTGGACTTTCTGAACTTTCTGAACTTTCTAAATTGTATACATTAAAGCATTTGC
>JAQYUY010000095.1:0-3833 GCA_028728195.1 Endozoicomonas sp. (ex Botrylloides leachii) | reverse complement strand
TTATCTGAATTATCTGAAGTACCACAAGAAAATTCCCTATATTCAAAATCGACTATCGTTTTCGGCTCGCTATATATAATTTGTAGACGAGTATCACCTGTTTCTAGTTTATCAAAAAAACATCCACTTCCCTTTTTTAAAATAGCAATTGGTAATTTTTCTTCCTTTATTGGTTCTCCAAAACCAGCATCTCTAACTTTTACATCTAGTTCCACAAAATGATACCGAGTTATATAGTTCATCCTTTTGATCAGTTGATCTTTTTTATCGTGGCTAAGTGGTATAATTTCACTCTCTTGAATAACTGAAGTATAAAATCTTATAGGACTGTATATATTCATTGTGTCTATTATAGCTGATATCGATCCATCTTTTGCATATTCAACTTTTACCTCGGAATATCTAGCTTGACACTTTGCTAAAATTTCTTCCTTATATTCTTCCCATACTTTATCTTTAAAATTTTCTTTATTTTCTGGACATAGTCTTACTATTTTAAGTTCATCGGCAGATCCTGAAGAGCAGAGATCTAATTTTGATCCTAAACTAACGTGAAATTTAAGTACCATACTCCCCTTACTGGGCATAACGTTATATATCTCATATTTAAGTCTATCTACATTTTTACTTTCATTAAAAAAATCATTTAAAAATTTACTGACATCAAAAGGGTCGCTGTGACCATAAATTGAAAAAGATAATAAAAATAAATGAGATATAAGTATGAAAATTTTTCGCATGTAAACTACCAATTGTAAAATAATATATGCCTACAAGAAACCATGCTATAGATATAAGGATAAAATTTAATAAATGTTTTATTTTCTATAACGACCGCCTAAAAAATAGCACAACATTTTTTTTCGTCTAGTCTAATATTACAATTAAGTTAATCATTGCCTTCATTGAATATTGGATGATGAATCAAATCAGTTGGTAGTGCTCACGGGATATGAACTCACCCATCAATTTATCGTGTAATTCAACTGATTTTGAAAAGCAGATAGTTTTTTAAATGAGAGATAACTGCCGTTGGGCTAATTTTCAAAACGTGCCCAATATTGCTCAAGCCAAAGATGTTCATGGTCATATCAACAACGCGATCGGAGTGTCTGATTGATTGGCATTGTAGCTGTATTCGAGCTGAAAGCTCTTTTTGCATTTCTTGCACAGATAACGCTGGTGCCCGCGTGTTGCTTTTTTATTTTTGACGACAATGAGCACAAGCAACCTGAACTACAGTCATGAGAACTCCGAAGAAAAATTTGGAGTTATAACAAATCAACTAGTTTGAATTACTACCGGTAAGGTAGTTGTAGAAGCCCCCTCCCATGACGCTCAAATATGACCATGTTAGTCTGTGTAATAGTCTGCTTAAACTAAGTTCGCTATATTCAAAATATATTTTCGTCATCGGTTGATCATCTTCAGTATAAATATGAGTGTCATCTGTGCTTAGATCATCAAAAAAATTTCCACCTCCATTTTTTGCAATATAAATGGGTAATTTGTCTTTCTCCACACAAAAAGACGTAATTTTTACATTTACTGTAACAAACTCATAATTAGATGCAGCATTCATTATATTGAGCAGTTCATTTTTTACATCATCGCTAAGTAGTACATCTACCTCTTTACTAACAGGTAAATTATGAAATAATATAGGAACGTATTGATCTTGTGGGTCCTTTATAGATAAAATCGACCCATCGTCTCCACGTTTAACGCTTGTAAAAGGGTATCTAGCTTGACACCTTTCTAAAATTTCTTTCTTATATTTCTCCCATGTATCAATGTTAAAATTTTCTTTATCTATTGCACATAGTCTTACTATATTAATTTCACCCCTAGGTTCTTCAGGAAAGACAATCATTTTTTGTGTTGGTGAAAAAATACTAACATTAGATGTAGTTAAGCCTCTGTTTTCGATACTTTGTGTACTTTTAGGATGAGGATAGATTTCAAGACACTCAGTTAAAACTTCAACTAAATCGATTCTTTCATCGTCGCCTTGAGCATAAATTGAAAAAGACAATAAAAATAAATAAGATATAAATATAGGAAGTTTTCGCATATAAATCACCAATTGCAAAATAGTGCATGTCTTACCTTATAAGAAACCATATCATGGATATAAAGATAAAATTTAATACAACTTATATTTTAATTTTCTATAACGCCTACCTACAAAAATAGCATGAAATTTTTTCCGACTAGTTTGATATTGAAATTAATTTTCGGTTTCTTGTATCCATTATTTTTCAGCTAAAGATATCGTTAAAACCAAAAATAAATTAGCTATATAAATTAGCCAAACTATTTTTAAAAGCGCCCAAAGCTCCGCCCTAAGAAGCTGTTCATAAGCTTTATTGATACTATTGTTAAGAAGATTATGAACGGCTGCTAAACGAAAGCAAGCCGATTATTTATATAATATTAAGAGGCATTCTGCGGCTATGGAACCTGAATCTTGTCTGATTGATTGGGAGCTTGTTGGTGTAATTGCAGCGAACAGTGTGTATTCAGGCAATGTTTCAATTCATCGTGATCAAAATTACTGGTGACTATGGCGTGCCCTATTGTTTTCAATAAAACTAACCTTAATTTTCCATCTAGCACTTTTTTATCAATGGCAATCAGTTTCAAAAATTGGGCACAGGTCATACCTTCTGGAGGCCGAACAGGCAAATTAGCCCGCGTAAGTAACTGAGTAAGATGGTTGACGTCTTCTCGTGTTATCATACCCAAACGAGCTGAAAGGTCTGTTGCTATGATCATACCTACCGCTATAGCTTCTCCATGAAGCCAATTACCATACTCCTGTGCTGTCTCAATAGCATGCCCAAAGGTATGGCCAAAATTCAATATCGCCCGCAAGCAGGATTTTTCTTTTTCATCGGCTGCCACTACTCTGGCTTTGTTCAGACATGAACGGTGAATAGCATAGGCCAGTGCCTGGGGGTCTCGCGCTAGTAAGGCATCTAAATTATCGTCCAGCCAGCGATAAAAGGGTTCATCACAAATCAAACCATATTTTATCACTTCAGCTAAACCAGCTGATAGTTCTCGATCTGGCAATGTCTTCAGGGTATTGGTATCAATAATCACGGCATTAGGTTGATGAAAAGCGCCAATCATATTCTTGCCCAGCCGATGATTAACCCCTGTTTTTCCACCAACGGATGAATCAACCTGAGCGAGCAAGGTAGTGGGAATCTGAATGAAGTCAACGCCCCGTTGGTAACATGCGGCGGCAAACCCCGTCATATCCCCTACGACGCCACCACCGAGGGCAATCAGTGTTGCTTTTCGAGTAAAAAGTGCATTGAGCAAGCAGTCAAACACACGCTCAACAACACCAAGGCTTTTCCAAGCTTCGCCATCTGGCAGTATTTCTACGGCTAGATCATATCCTTTAAGGCTACTTTTCAATGTATTTAAATAGAGCGGTTCAACGGTTTGATTGGTTACAATAGCGACTTGCCGACCTGTAATGTAAGGCGTTAAATACTTGGCTTGACCTAATAGGTCGGTACCAATAAAAACAGGGTAGCTACGTTCGCCTAAGTCAATAGATAACTCAAGCATTACACACTCCATTAGCATTTATGGTAAGGATAATTTGATTAATCATCTTTCTCGGTGACAATTTATCAGTATCCAGAATAAGGTCTGCCAACTCTCGGTATAGCGGTTCCCTTTCTGCCAACAGGCTAGTTAAAACTTTTTCTCGATCTACCTGCTGGATTAAAGGCCGTTGCTTATCTTTTGCTATTCGGGTAAGTTGCACGCTTACCGGTGTATGCAAATAGACAATAAAACCGCTGGATCTA
>JAQYUY010000094.1 GCA_028728195.1 Endozoicomonas sp. (ex Botrylloides leachii) | reverse complement strand
ATATTCTCCATAAACTGTAGCAATAGACACAGAAATAAACGATCAATGCAAAATCCTTTTGGACCATGAACAGAATTTAAATCAGCTAACTGTTGCATAAGGGGTTCAAAATCTAACAGTTCTTTATAAACTCTATAGGGGTGCGCTGCGCAAACGAGATCCTCTAAATTCACGAGTTCTGACTGACTGGTCATATACATTCCTAAGCAAGTTTACTTTGAAAGTATTTTATCAAAAAAACAGCTTCCTTTTAAGTTATGCAACAGCCCCTATTTTGGAATGTATAGATTACCAACCTTACCAGTAAATTTACTATAAAGTGGAACTTTGAGTAATGGCGACTGTGTTCTATATAAACTACTATAACTGAGCCAGTAGCTCCCTCGCTTCTTCTTTCTGCTCCGTAGAGCCCTGTTCAAGGACTTCATCAAGAATATCAACTGCACCTTCCTTATCATCCATATCAATATAAGCTCTAGCAAGATCCAGTTTAATAGTTACCTCATCATCAGTCGGATAGTTCAAATCATCCAGTTCATCATCAAGATCAAGCTCATCAAAATCATCTGCTAGTTGATCCGATGTTGACTCAGAGGAATGCTCACTAGCTTCAAACTCAATGCCCACATCTTCCATATCAAGCGATGAGTCGGCACCCTGCTCAGATGTATTCGATTGGGGTGCCTCCAAATTAACGTCATCTATATTAAAATCAAGCCCCGGCATCTCAGCAGATTCAGTTGTAGAATTCGCCGTTTCTATTGGCTCACCCGTCATTTCAAGGTCTGATATATCAAAATCCAACTCATGATCAGTATCCACTACTGCCGAAGCGTCAGATGACTTACTCTCAAATTCCAACTCCTCAGTTTGATCATTTAAGTCAAGAGCTATGTCCGGTCCAGATACGTTTTCATTGTCATCTATTCCTGTCGGCTGCTCTGGTGCTGGTGCAACATCGTCTAAATCAAGCGCAAATTCATCAAACGCCCCAGGATCAAAGTCCTCATCTAGTTCATTCAAGTCAAGCGCCAAAGTATCACTATCTGGTACTTTTTGTTCTTCGACAGTGGATTGTGACTCAGAAAAACGTTCTACAGCAAAACTATCGGCAGGGAAATAGGATTTAGATACTTCTGCTGATTTCAACGCATCCGCATTACCCAAGCTTTCAAGCGTGGCATAGTTGATTTTAAAATTTTCTAGGTCTTTGTTTTTAGCATACACTTCCAATAATTTAACAATAAGCTCTGCGTTATTAGGCTCTTTTTCAATCGCCTGCTTTAATGCATCCACTGCTTCTGAAAATTGTCCATTGATCATGTACGTGTCAGCATCTTGCAGAGGATCATTTGTCTGCTGGCCATCTTCTTTCTTATTCTCAGTATCAGGATTTTCAGCTAAACCAAAACCCAGCACATCCAATAACTCTTCATCTAGTTCTTCATCATTACGTCGACGTCTATAAGCGATCAATCCTATAGCCGCAACCAGTGGTACCAAAAGTGACAAAGCATAAAATAGCAAGGAATTAAAAAAATCAGGCTGGGGTGAGGTTACTACCCCTGGCTCTACAGGTGTTTTTTCATTAGGTATTTTTGCATTGGGTGTTTTTTCTTTTACTGCTTGTTTCTGTTGTTTTTTCGTATTGTCAGCTGGTGTAACGGTAACAACCTCTTTCTCTTCTTTTTCCTTATTTTCCGTCGTTGCTTTCGACTCAGCATCCTTCTTTGCTTTAATGTAATCAACTGACTGCATAGCCGTCAGTTGATCATCCTGTTGCATGACCAACGCATTTAAAGAATCAAGCTGCTGATCTAAATTCTGCAGTCTTCCTCGAAGCTCACTATTTTCTTGGGCTAACTGATCAGCTTGTTCTCTGCTCAATATCAATTCACTTTTTAATAATTTTTTTGCTCCACTGTTGCTATCAGGTGTAACGGGTGTTTCCACTATAGCATGGTGTGAACGTTCCACTGTTGATGATAAATGTTTCTGACCTATGTTATTAACCACAGGTAATTGCTTATGCTTTTGCCATGCCTCGTGATGCATGGCAATCTGCCAGAGCGCCTGCCGATGAGTTAAAGCTAAGGCTATTTCAGCATCAGGTAGCTTCAAAGTTACACCGTTTTTCAATCGGTTAATGTTATAACCCTCAAATGCTTCAGGATTAAGACGCAAAAGCGCAATCATGGTTTGTTCTGCTGATACCTGACCATCAGGGCGCACTTTTGCAGCTACCTGCAACAATGACTCATTACCAATAACTTTGTACGTTTTAGCATGAAATGGCCCCTCATCTCGACTACGGCCTGCGTATTGTGGAGCCGCAGGGTCTACCGCATTAGGTCGAGTACTTTGCTTAGAAATAAGACGCTTATTAGCGTTGGGAGCACGATGACTAGTTAGCTCTGAAGGAATAGGAGACTGCCTTGGCGCAACCATAGGTCTTTCAAATGCTGGGGGATCCAGTAAAAGCGTATATTCTCTTAATAACCGTCCATTAGGCCAATGAACCTCAACCAAAAAATTAAGAAAGGGCTCTTCTATGGGACGTTGACTGGTAACTTTAATAAAACCAGTGCCATTGGTTCTAAGTATGGTTTGAAATTTTAGTCCTGTTAGTACAGCTGGGCGATATATGCCAGCACGCTGAAAATCATCAACATTACCGATATTAGGAAAAATCTCTTCTGCACCAAGCCCTTGAATTTCAGTTAATTCAATTTCAGCATCAAGGGGTTGATGTAAATTGGACTTTAGATAAATATTACCCAAGCCCACAGCATTCGCAAAGGCTGAATACAGACTAAGCCATAGCGTCAGCAGCAGCGGTAATCGAAGTAACATCTCTATGCATCCCTATCTTGCATAGATAATGATGTGTTATCTCTGCCGGTCACACGCCCTCCTGGCGTTTCAGTTTAGCTCTTGCACCAACCGCAGCTTATCTTAAGATAACTCATATTGATGATCGGTACTATCTATCTTTCATCGCCTACAACAAGAAAAACTGTATACCTTCTGCCTACGTTATCACTATAGAAAGTACCTGATCAATCTCTCTGCAACTGAGATCATTGAAAGCGCCCCCTGCCTATCGCCATCAGCAACCAGCCAGAAACTTATTGCATTCTCTCTGCCTGGTATCGCTCTTAAACGACCGATCATCACCTTATCAGCACCCACAGCATGCTCTAGAGTGGGGTACTCACTCCCCTGAAAAATATTAACCCTCACTGTGTCGCTTAAAGCATCAATAAGAGCACTAATAGCAACAGCATATTCTGTATCCAGCGTCACTGACAAGCACTCACCATAAAAAACTGGAGCTACCACACTTGTCGAACGAATATCTAACCCAGTAATATTCAATCCTGAGCAGATTTCAGTTTCAATCATAACCTCCTCATGCGTGATACCCCTATCATCAATGCTGCCAAGTTGTGGGATCAAGTTATAGGCGATTCGATCTGGAAAAATATTGCTCTGAACAGGTTTACCATTGAGCAAATCAATAGTTTGCTTTCGCAGTTCATCAATACCCGCATTACCCCCACTGGCAACCGATTGAAAAGCCGTAATATCAATACGCTCAATAGCCACTATGTCATTAATAGTATGCAAAACCGACAAAGCTATCGCTGCTGGACTTGAAGGAATGACTACCCGTTTTTTTACAAAGGCATGGTCAAGCAACTCCTCATCCTTAGCAGAAAGAACCACTAGAGAACCCGGCACTGCAGCTGCGCCCTTGGAACCATCTATTACCATACATTCAGCTGCCATAGCCTGCTGCAAAAAACTTTCTTTTACCGTGCTGGCACAGGGTATAAATACCAAATCAACATCAGTACATTCAAATGCTGACTCTGTAGTTACGTCTAAATCTTCACCAAAAAACTTAACCGATGATCCACTATCTGCAAGATCTGATAGCGGATAAAACCTGCCTATTGGAAAACGTTTTTCTTCTAAAAGACGGATTAATGTTTCACCACCAAGGCTGGTTGAATCACAAACAGCAATATCATAAGTTCTGCTCATAGCAATCTCGCCAATAAGATAATAGTTCAGTAAAACGTCACTGTAATCATAGCTACAGGGATAGGCAATTTACTTTAGAAAGCAATGAGTAAATATAACACACGCTATTAGCTAGTATTTAACAACTGGATCAATTGCTTTTATTGGCTGAATGAATAGCGTTATATACTCAAACGCTTTCAAGAAGCTCACCTCTATTTGGCTATAACCCTTCATTTTAAGGAGTAAGTTTCGAGAAAATGTGCATCTTGAGGTGTAATGGGCATATAACTTACTGATAAATATATTGATATACTCAAACGCTTTCAAGATGCTCGCGTTTATTCAGCTATAACCCTTCATTTTAAGGAGTAAGCTTGGAAGAAAAATGAGCATCTTGAATTCACTTGGGTATATTCATCGTTTTAATTTTTACTCCCTACAATAGCTAATCATTATTATGTAAAAAGCTTTCTCAGCATGCTTATCAGATTAAAAAATACTCGACGCCAAAAAGTGCTGATATTATAGTGTTCTTAAGCACTTCGTAGCTGTACGTTTTACATTCTTATGGGAAACACCCTCATTCTACAGCATTAATAGACTGAATCAGGTGGATCCCAAAGAGTTCTTTGCAGTGATGTTCTGTAAAACTTACAGAGGAGCGCCTAAATCAGCCTGATGTTGTGGCAGATAGCAGTTCATATTGTCAGTAGAACAGCAAACCCTAACAATGGATATTCATCAGGAGAGTAGCATGGCTACTAAAAAAACACCTGTGATCAGGGAAAAATACAGCAAATCACAAATGCTGACTGAAATTGCCGAGAGCACGGGCCTTAGCCGTAAACAGGTTGGTGCAGTAATGGATGAGCTCAATGGTCTAATTGAACGACACGTCAAGAAAAGAGGATGTGGTGAATTCGTTTTACCTGGGCTTCTTAAAATAGTAACTAAGAAAAAGCCTGCTCAGAAAGCCAAAAAAGGCGTACCTAACCCATTTAAGCCCGGCGAGTTTATGGATGTACCTGCCAAACCAGCAACGGTTCAGGTTAAAGTAAGGCCGTTAAAGAAACTTAAAGAATTTGCTATTTCTTGATCAAATAACGTTTACCGATAAAAAAGAAGGCGTTGCCTTCTTTTTTATCGGCAGTAGTTCAGCTCTAACCTAATAGTTACCAGCTTCCGAAAAAATATTTGTCCAGTCGAATCTGAATAACTCCACGAAAGAGGCATAGATCTTTAAAAGGCTGCATTGATTAATGTTTTAGTATAATTGGATTTCGGAGTATCAAATATCTGCGCTGTGTCGCCCTCTTCAATTAAGCGGCCTGCTTTCATCACCATAATGCGATGACTTATCGCTTTAATCACAGCTAAGTCATGGCTAATAAAAATATAACTTAAACCGTATTTATCTTGTAAGTTACGTAGTAGCTGAATGATTTGTGATTGCACGCTTCGATCCAGTGCCGACGTAGGCTCATCTAAAATAATGATCTCTGGTTTTAACACTATGGTTCTCGCTATAGCTATACGTTGTCGTTGACCACCTGAAAACTCATGCGGGTAACGATTGCTACAGTCTGGAGAAAGGCCAACATCTTTTAATGCTTGTGTGATACTCTCTGATCGGACTGTCCGATTAAGCCTGGTATGGATATCAAGTCCTTCTCCTATAATATCTTCGACTGTCATTCTTGGGCTCAGGCTGCCATAGGGGTCTTGAAAAACGATTTGTATTTGTTTTCTTAACGGACGGAATTCCTTTTGTGTCATAGCATGAATATGACTGCCTTTAAAGATAATCTTGCCTTTAGACTGTATCAATTTCAGAATAGCTAGTCCCAATGTTGTTTTTCCTGAACCAGACTCGCCTACAATACCAAGTGTTTCACTGTGCCGAACGGTAATAGAAAGATCAGTAACGGCTTTAAAATGATCAACGGTTTTTTTAAAAAAACCAGATTTTATTGGAAACCATACCTTTAAGTCGTTACAGGAAAGAATAGATTTAGCTTGATTATTAATTGGAGCCGGTGTGCCATTAGGTTCTGCTGCTAATAAGCTAACAGTATAGGGGTGACTGGGTTCGTTAAATATTCGTTCAGTCTCGCTGTGCTCAACGATTAAGCCGTCTTTCATGACGCAAATTGTATCAGATACATGGCGGATTAAATTAAGGTCATGGCTAATGAATAAAATAGCCATATCTAATTGTGCTTGCAGGCGTTGTAGTAGTTCGAGAATTTGTCTCTGTACCGTAACATCTAATGCTGTTGTCGGTTCGTCGGCAATCAATAATTTGGGTTTGCAGGCAAGAGCCATTGCTATCATCACCCGCTGGCGTTGCCCTCCTGAGAGTTCATGGGGGTAAGCAGATAGCCGTTTTTGAGCATGCTCAATCCCCACTTGTTCCAATAATGTCAATGCTTGGGCTTTAGCTTTATTAGGCCGCAAGCCAAGGTGTAGAGTGAGCACTTCTGTAATTTGTTTTTCAATGGTATGGAGCGGATTTAATGCCGTCATCGGTTCCTGAAAGATCATGCTGATTTTATTACCACGGATATGCCTGATCTGTGTTGAGGAAAGCGAAGTCAAATCTTCGTTATCAAAGGTAATCTGTCCTGTGATAGATGCATTTTCTGGTAATAGCTGCAAAATACTCAAAGCGGTAATGGATTTACCTGAGCCAGATTCACCAACTAATCCTAGCGTTTGACCTGATGCTAAGGCTAGCGAAACATTATTAATAGCCTGAATGCTATTATGACCTTGTTGAAAGGCTACCCCGAGATTATCTATTGAGAGAAGTGGTTTATTCATATTATTACGGGCTCTGATAGTATTTTCTTGGGTCCAACGCATCTCTTACTGCTTCACCGATAAAAACCAGTAAGATCATCATAATAGACATAACTAAAAAAGCAGTAATGCTTAACCAAGGCGCCTGAAGATTATTTTTACCTTGGGCAATAAGCTCACCGAGTGATGGCGAACCAACCGGTAGTCCAAAGCCTAAAAAATCCAGTGATGTTAGGGTTGTAATAGCACCGGTAAGGATAAACGGAAGAAAAGTGATTGTGGCGATCATTGCATTGGGAAGAATATGATATGACATAAGGCGTATATTTCTCATGCCAAGGGCTTTTGCTGCCCTAACATATTCTAGGTTACGCCCTTTGAGAAATTCAGCTCTGACAACATCAACCAAAGTCATCCATTGAAACAGCAACATAATGCCCAATAACCACCAGAAACCGGGTTCAATGAAACTGGACAGAATAATCAGTAGATACAGAGTAGGCATACCGGACCATATTTCAATAAGTCGTTGTCCAATAAGATCTATTTTCCCACCATAAAACCCTTGCAGGGCGCCAACAGTTATACCGATAATGCTACTGATAATAGTTAGTGCAAGTCCAAAAAGCACAGAGATACGAAAACCATAGATTACCCTCGCCAGCACATCACGACCTTGATCATCCGTACCTAACCAGTTTTCTGCTGAGGGCGGGGATGGAGCAATACGGGCATAATTTATGGTGTCATAGCTGTAACGAATAAGGGGCCATAGCATCCAGCCTTTTGGGTTTATTAATTCTTTTGCATAATCTTGCCGGTAGTCCGTTTCCAGCTCGAAATCACCACCAAAGACGGTTTCTGGGTAGGCTTTTAACGTAGGAAAATAAAAGTTACCTTCAAAGTAAACAATCAGAGGTTTATCATTAGCAATAACTTCTGCAAATAAACTTAGAGAAAAGAGCATCAAAAATAGCCAAAAAGAATAATACCCTCTTCTATTAGTCTTGAAATTATGCCATCGGCGTTGGTTAAGAGGATTGGCATACCAGCGTGTTGTTGTCATAGCTAGTCTCTGGCCTCAAAATCTATGCGCGGATCAATGAAGAAATAGGTCATATCACCGATTAGTTTTACGATCAGGCCTATCAGGGTGAAGATAAATAGCGAACCAAAAACAACGGGATAATCTCTGTTAATAGCGGCCTCATAGCTAAGGAGCCCTAGTCCATCTAATGAGAAGATGATTTCAATGAGCAGAGAGCTAGTCAATAAAATGCCGACTAGCGCTGTGGGAAAACCGGAAACCACCAGTAGCATTGCATTTCTGAAAATGTGACCATAGAGCACTTTTTTTTCATCTAAACCTTTAGCTCGAGCTGTTTGTACATACTGGCGATGAATTTCATCAAGAAATGAGTTTTTGGTGAGCATGGTTAGGGTAACAAAGCCACTGATTACCATACAGATTAAAGGCAATACCATATGCCAGAAGTAGTCTATGATTTTTCCTAGTATGGATAGCTGGTCAAAGTTATCAGAAACAAGCCCGCGCAAAGGGAAGATATTCCAGTAACTGCCACCGGCAAATAATACAATCAGTAAGATAGCTAATAAAAAACTAGGGATGGCATAGCCTGTGGTAATGATGGTGCTAGTCCATATATCAAAGCGACTACCATGCTTTACTGCCTTACTGATACCAAGGGGAATGGATATTAGGTAGATAAGCAGGGTACTCCATAGACCAAGTGAAATTGAGACAGGCAATTTTTCTAAAATTAGGTCAGTCACCTTAGTGTCTCGGAAAAATGATTCACCGAGATCAAAGGTTAAATAATTTTTTATCATGAGGAAAAAGCGCTCAGTAGCAGGCTTATCGAAGCCGTATTGTTTTTCAATATCAGCAATAAGATCCGGATCTAACCCTCGACGACCTCTGTATTCGTTTGATTCATCAAGGTAGGTTTGTTGAATTTCTGCATTGCTAGAACCAGTTATTCTACTGATAGCGCTAGTATCGAAACCTTCCAGTCGAGCGATCATTTGCTCAACCGGCCCACCGGGAGCGGCTTGTATAATGATAAAATTGATCAATAAAATACCAAACAGTGTCGGTATTATTAAAAGGAGACGACGTAGAATATAGCTGCTCATCGTTTCATAGCCCGTTTTTTTAGTCGAATAAAGAAGATAATAGTTAGCGCAGCTATGGCCAGTATTATGAAGAGTTCAGTATTACTTTTAGTATCCTCTTTTTTATTGGTGGTATAGGTACTATTGTGGTTAGCCGATAATGGTTTTATCCACCAATTATTGAGGTCAAAGGTATAAAGGGGAGCGCTCTTGGGGTATTGTAATTTATCCCAATAAACGATGCGTATTTCTGGCAAATACCATTGTGGGATAACATACTCATTCCATAGTAATACTCTATCCAGCGCCTTAACGGCAGTGACCAAATTTTTCCTAGTTTTTGCTTCAATAATATCAGTAATCAGTGCATCAACTACAGGTGACTGAATACCAGCCAAATTTCTACTTCCCGGCGTGTTAGCCGCATCACTGCCCCAAAACTCAAGCTGTTCGTTTCCAGGACTATTAGATTGAGGGATACGGGAAACCAGCATATCAAAGTCAAAGGCGCGCAAACGGTTAATATATTGAGCGACATCAATGGTTCTGATATTGACCTCAATACCTATTTTTTCAAGATTCTTCTTAAAGGGTAGCGCCACACGCTCAAAGCTGGCATCAGCCAGTAAGAGTTCAAATGTGAACGGTTCTTGTTGGCTATTGAGTAATTGATCGTTGTGTAGAGACCAACCCTCTTGTTCTAATAAAGTTAGTGCTTCCCTAAGTTGTTTACGTATATTTCCAGAACCGTCAGTGATAGGCAATTGATATGGTTGTGTAAATAGCTCTGCTGGCAACTGATCTTTATAAGGCTTTAGTAGTTTTAGTTCTTGCTCAGAAGGAAGACCTGTTGCCGCCATTTCTGAGTTGGCAAAATAGCTGTTTGATCGGTAGTAGCTGTTGAAAAATAGTGTTCTATTTAGCCATTCAAAGTCCATCGCATAACCAATAGCCTTCCGTACGGTTCGCTCTGAAAATAGCGGGCTACGGGTATTAAATACAAAACCCTGCATGCCTTCAGGGGAGAGCGTGCTTATGACTGTTTTTTTAAGCTGACTTGAGGCAGTTGCAGGCGTGTCATAAGCCTGTGCCCAATTTTTTGCCGAACTCTCAAAACGAATATCGTACTCACCTGCCTTAAGCGCCTCGACCGCCACATTAGCGTCTCTATAATAGATATAGCGCTGTGTGTCTATATTGTAGCGGCCAGCGTTGGCTGGCAAGTTTCTTGCCCAGTAATCTTCTACCCGCTCATAGGTTATCTGTTTTCCAGCATCTGCTGATAACACACGATAAGGCCCGCTGCCTAAAGGAAAGCTAAGATTAGCAGCCTGAAAGTCATTTTCCGGTTTTTCCCAATAATGTTTTGGCAGTACGGGGAGCTCTGTGAGTATCAAGGGGAGTTCTTTATTATTGGAGTGTTTAAAAACGAAGCGTACGGTGTGGGTATTAATAATATTGACGCTTTTGACATCATTATAATAAGCGCGATAGTAGGGAGTACCTTTGTTAATTAACAAGTTAAAAGTATACTGGATATCCTCGGCAGTAATGGGTTTATGGTCATGGAAGCGTGCTTTTTTATTAAGATAAAATGTAATGCTGCTGTTGTCACTTGCTTGTTCAAATGCTTCGGCAATTAATGGATATCGTGAAAAAGGCTCGTCCTGACTGGACACCATGAGCGTGTCGTAAATCTGGTAAATACCCGACGCTGGCGTACCCTTTTCAATAAAAGGGTTCATACTGTCAAAGGTACCTATGGTTGCCATTTTTAGCGTTCCCCCTTTAGGGGCATTAGGGTTTACATAATCAAAATGGGTAAACCCTTCTTTGTATTTTGGTTCATTATGTAAGCTGATGGCAGTTTTTTTTTCTGTGCCATCAAGGCTTGTAGCTTCTGTTGTATTAACCGCCTGTGCAGATGAAAGTGTCATACTGAGTAGAGTGATGAGCCATGATGTTTTGATTATTCGCACTGCGTTTAATGCCATAAAAAAAACCTTGAGTTAGGGTTATTGAGAGATAAAGGGCTAGAGATTTATTCGGGCTCAGTTAAATATAGCTATCTTCATTATGGTTAGTTATTTGATATAAGTACTAGTACTTACTCTTAACGTCAAGAGAGGTTGATGATTTTAGTGTTATAAATTACAACAGGTTCGAGTATGGAACTGAATAATTGCTGCTAATAGCGCGGCTACTTCATCATCATATACTTGATGTTAGAGGTTATTTGTTAAATAACCTCCTGGTTCTTAGGGCTGGTACCACCAAGACATCAGATCAAGTGCATAGGCTGCCGGTGAGGCAGGGCTGCGAATATTTTGTTTATGGATAATAGGCCAAACTGGCAAGTACCATAAAGGTAGGCTGTATTGTTGCCAGAGGAGTACACGATCCATTGCTCTAACATTACTTTGTAGCTGGGCGAACGATGTAACCTGAGCAATATTAGCTGTAAGGGCATCAATGACAGGCAAGTTGGCTCCAGAAAGATTTCTAGAACCATGCTGGTTCACTGTTGTTGAACCCCAAAGATTGGCTTGTTCAGTGCCGGGGCTGGGTGTATGGGGAAAAGTATGCAAGATCATATCAAAATCATGGTTTCTTATCCTTTCTATATATTGAGCAGCATCTACTTTTCTGATCTTGAGTTGAACGCCTATCCCTGCAAGGTTTTTCTTAAAAATTAGCAGGTTGTCTTTGTGTTCATCGAGCATGACCAATGCTTCGAGCTTCAGTTTTTTGCCATCTTTATAAAGTCCGGAAGGGCTTAGTTTCCAGCCAGCCTCTTCGAGTAGTGCCAAGGCTTGACTTTTCTTTTTTCTATCCGACATGACATGTTTATCTTTTGAGCCGGGTACTACATAGGGTTCTTCAAAAAGTGCTTTGGGTAGCGAAGCTTTCCAAGGGGTGAGTAATTTCAGCTCATCAGAAGTAGGCATGCCCGTAGCAGCGAAGGGGGTTCCTGAAAAATAGCTATTTCCACGATGGTACATTGAGTGGAAATAATGTTTATTAATCCAATCAAAGTCAAAGGCATAACCTAATGATTTGCGGACTTTCTCATCATGTAAAAAAGCGCGGCGAGTGTTGTAAGTCAAGGTCAGTGTCTGGGGGTTCTTATTGTTAATAAGCTGACGTGTAAGGCCGTATTTTTTCAACGTGGTGTCTTTAATTTTTTTATGCCAAACGCGGGGGTCATCCACAAGCTTGAAGTCGTATTCCCCCGCAAGCAATGCCTGCAATGCCACGGTGTTATCTCGGTAGTATTCATAGGTTAAGCGATCAAAGTTAAACCGCCCCTTGTTAACAGGTAGACCCTTCCCCCAATAATCCTTTACTCGTTCATAAGTAATGGAACGACCAGGAACAATATTGACCACTCGGTATGGCCCGCTACCGATAGGCACATCCATTGCAGAAGATGAAAAGTCACGTTCTTTCCAATAGTGTTCTGGAAATATTGGTATTTGACCAAGAATTAAAGGCAGCTCGCGATTTTTATTATGAGTAAAATAAAATATAACTTTATTGGGTTCAGTGACCTCGACGCTTTTCACTTCCTTGTAAAAATTTTTATAAAATACAGAACCTTTTTCTCTTAATAAATAAAAGCTGAATTTTACATCTTGAGCTGTCACGGGTTTGTTATCATGAAAGCGTGCCTTTGGATTAATGTAAAAGGCAGCCCAATTATTAGCTGGATCTAATTCTATTTTTTCTGCGATATAGCCATATTTTGTAAGAGGCTCATCCCATGAGCGGGCCAATAAGGTATCATACATAAGATTGCTGCCCGCCGCCGCAGTACCTTTGTCTATATAAGGATTTAAGTTATTAAATAACCCAATAACAGCTTGTTTCAATGCTCCTCCTTTGGGGGCATTGGGGTTGGTGTAATCAAAATGAGTAAAGTCGGCAGGGTATTTAGGCTCACCATAAAGGGTGATCGCATGCCTCATATTCGCTTGTGATTCTTTATTTGTGGCTAAAGATATATCAGCTGATATAGGTAGTGTAAATAACAGGCTAAAGCAAAGCATCAGTCTGAAATTAAAAAGAGGCATTGGCAATCCTATAACAGTAAGCTGGAGTAGGTGATAGTTAACCTAAGACTATAGAATAAGAATAGATAATTTTCTGTTTAATTAAAAAATTCCACTTAAAAAAACATTTTTTGAAAAAGATGATTATATGGAATTCTCATAGAATTAAGTCTTGTGCGACTGCCTTTCTAGATAAAGGCGGGCTTTGGGGGGTATTATTTCCAGATTGTTATAAATATTGTAACTATCACCTGGCTATTTTTTCATTGCCTTCTTTATACCGTTTTAGTACTAAAACAGCAGTAAGGGATAGGCCGCATAAGCCTATAAAATAAAAAGCCATCAAATGGTTAGAATGTGTTGCTTCCTGTAAATAAGTTGCTAAAAGCGGGATGCTTGACCCCAAAATAGCAACAGAAAGATTATAAGTAAAAGAGAATAATTTAACCCTTTATTCTCTCTTAAAAATGGAGAACATAAACACACCATTTAGCCCTAGATAAGGGGATAAGCAGAGAGCAAAAAGTAATTGCCCAACAATAATTAATGTGGCAAAAGAGGAAACAAGAGAAGTATTTGCGAGATGAACTTCAAGGAAAGTAGTTAAAAAACTAACTTCAAATACAAAGAAATAAATACCGGCTGTTGCTGCTGCGGGAATGAAAAAGGAAATACATAATACAAGCCAGTTAATGTCCTTTTCTTTACGTTGTTTGTTAATTAATGCTGGATAAAAATGTTGACTTTTAGGCAATGCCATTCTTGCTCTGATAAGCAGTATCCCTAGCACACCTGCCAAGAAGAAGGGTATCTGCCAGCCCCAGATAATAAGTGCATGATACGGTAGTACTAAGTTAACTATAAAAACAATAATAGAAGATAGAAAACACCAATAAAAGTTGTGCACTTTACCAGCGATCCCAAGATGTTTTTTTTATCAGAGCTGCGTTCTACCTGATAGGTTGTTACGCCGGTAAATTCTACGCTGATACCAACACCTTCTAGAATTCTGGAAGTAATCAATAATACGGGTGCAAGTAAACCAATAGTGTGAAAGTCAGGCAATAACCCTATCAAAAAGGTACAGCTAATCATGATGATAGAAGCGAGCAATAACATTTGTTTTCTACCATACTTATCACCAATATACCCCATAAAGAGACTGACGAAAGGGCGTACAATAAAGCTGATGGTGTAGGGAAAAACAGCACTGAAAGTATAGGGGCTAAATGTCCGTATAGCACGTAATCGTACTACTCAAGAAGACTACCTCCGCACACGGCGGCAGAAATTTTTCTGCTTTGCATTAACTATCTCGTTACTATTGATTTTAACTATTCACACATAGTAACGCCTCATAGCCCTCAGCCAGTGAAGTGTTTGAGATCTTTCGATGTGGCATCAACAGGATATTGAGATAAAAAAACTGGTAATGGTATAAGAAGCTGTTCATGATCTTGATTTTACTTGATAATTCATCGGATGAGACAACAGTACCCTAGCGATATCACTCGTGAGCAGTTTGAACCTATTCTTCCGATCCTTGAAAGTGCTCGCAAAAAAACGAAGCCTCGCACCATCGACCTTTATGAGGTGTTTTGTGCCGTACTCTATCTACTCA
>JAQYUY010000093.1 GCA_028728195.1 Endozoicomonas sp. (ex Botrylloides leachii) | reverse complement strand
GTCATGAGTTTCTCTGCTATGGAGCAATACTATCAGGATCAAGGACGTGATTGGGAACGCTATGCCATGATAAAGGCGCAGATCGTTGCGGGTGATAAACCCCAAGGTAACATGCTACTTGTTAAATTAAAGCCCTTTGTTTATCGCCGCTATATTGACTTCTCGGTCATTACTTCATTAAGGGATATGAAAAAGTTAATTGAACGAGAAGTCAAGCGTAAAGGTATGGAGAATAATATAAAACTTGGCCCCGGTGGTATTCGAGAAATCGAATTTATTACTCAATCCTTTCAGTTGATACATGGTGGAAAAGACTGGCATTTACAAAAAAGAGCCCTGTTGGATGTACTGCCGACACTATCAGCTCAAGGCTATCTACCTGATCAAATTGTAGATACACTCAGGCAGGCTTATATTTTTCTACGAAATTTAGAACATGCCCTTCAGTCCTTTCAAGATAAGCAAACTCAAAACTTGCCTGAAGACACAGATGTTAGAGAAAGGCTTGGTTTTAGCATGGGCTTTTCATCATGGAAGCAGCTGATATCTGCTTTAGATCAACACCGAAATAGCGTTACTTATCATTTTAGCAAGACCATATCAAATCATAATAGTATACAAAAGGAACCCAGCCAGTCAGATCACTGGCGTATGCTCTGGCTTAACAAATTAACTCAGGTAGAAGCACTAGAGTTACTTGCAATGAAAGGCTTTAATTCACCAGATCAGTCACTGCGTTTGTTACGTGCATTGCGTGACGGCAAAGCGCTCTGTCGCGTCAGAAGGCAAAGCCGGGAACGGGTTGATAAATTTATGCCCTTCTTATTTGAGGTCATCGCGTTATCCAGTCAGCCTGATATTGCAATCCGTCGTTTGTTACCTTTAGTTGAGTCGGTACTAAGGCGGACTGCTTATCTAGTGTTGCTAATGGAAAACCCAGCAGCGCTTAATCATTTATGTAAACTGTGTATTGCCAGCCCATGGGTGGCAGACCAAATTGCAACCATGCCATCGTTACTGGATGAATTCCTCAACCTTGGTTCTTTATATAAACCGCCTAAAAAAAAGGCGTTGGCAGATGAACTTAGACAACAGCTTGCACATATTCCAGAGGATGATCTTGAATTACAAATGGAAGCATTGCGCTATTTCAAAATATCACATGTGCTTAGAGTAGCCGCCGCTCATGTAGTCAATACATTAGCCTTAATGAAGGAAAGCGACTATCTAACGTGGATTGCAGAAGTTGTTCTCAATCAGGTGATTAATATTGCTTGGCGAAATATAACTGCGCGCTATGGTCGACCGGTTGATAATGATGGCATTCCTTGCGACCCTGGTTTTATCGTTGTTGGCTATGGCAAGTTAGGGGGTATTGAGTTAGGGCCCGCCTCTGATCTAGATCTTGTTTTTATTCACAAAGGTTCACCCCATAAAGAAACCGACGGTATCCGTGCCATTGATAGTACTACATTTTATACTCGCCTTGGTCAGCACATCATCCATATTTTGACGACGCAAACATTATCAGGAGCGCTCTATGACGTGGATATGCGCTTGCGCCCATCAGGCTCATCAGGCTTGCTGGTTAGCTCGTTTAGTGCCTATAAGAAGTACCAACAGCAAAATGCTTGGACTTGGGAACATCAGGCCTTGGTTAGAGCAAGGGTGGTAGCCGGAGATGCAGGATTAGCCGATGATTTTGAACAGTTGCGACAGCAGATTCTCAGTCAAGAGAGAGACCCTGAGCAACTGCGTCAGGAGGTGTTGGACATGAGAATGAAAATGCGCAAACACCTTGGTAATAAATATCAAAAGGGGATGATTGATATTAAGTACGGTGCTGGTGGTATTCTTGATATTGAATTTTTAATGCAATATGCCGTGCTGAAATATGGGGCAATTTACCCCAGTATTGTACAATGGACTGACAATATTCGAATTTCCGAACAGCTTGAAGCAGAAGGGCTATTAAGCTCGTCTGATGCACAAAAGTTAAGAAGCGCCTACAAGAAACTGCGACTTATTATTCATAAACAAGCATTGCAAAACCAGCAAGCGCTTGCCTCTGTCAATGATGGTGAAGCGCATATCAGGTGCGTTAAATCATTGTGGGAGCAATGGATGTCAGCTGATACTTTGCCTTGAAAGGTAAGGATATTCTATACCCATCAATACACCTGAAGCTTTTTTTCATTTTTGGTTTGCTTATGAGCCAACCGGCAGTTCAACAGTTCAACGACTACAGAAAAGCCAGCTGCAAAATAAAGATAACGCTTAGGAAACATATAACCTAAGCCTTCGCTAACTAATGATACACCAACAAGCACCAGAAAACTCAGGGCAAGCAGCTTAAAAGGGGGGTTGTTTTTTATGAAAATACCTATAGGGTTTGCGGCAGTCATCATTACTATCGTAGCTAGCACAATGGCCGTGACCATCACCCACAGTTCTTTGACCAGACCTACAGCAGTAATCACACTATCTAATGAAAAAACAATATCTATAAAAGCGATTTGTAGCAGTATTAGCCAAAGCATTTGCGAGTTTGCTGATTTAATAGGTTTGTTATCTTCTTTAGCGGTAGAGGGTGCAGTAAAGCCTAGAGCAATTTCATGAATAGATTTTATTATTAAAAATAAGCCACCGACTAGAAGAATTAATTTGCGCCCAGAAATCGTATAATGGCTTACCGTCAGTATGGGGTGGTTGAGCCCTACAATCCAGCTCAATGAAAACAATAAGGCAATGCGCGTCAGCATCGCTAAAGCAAGCCCCATGAATCGAGTTTTCGGCTGTTGTGATGACGGCAGACGATTCACCATGACAGTTAAAAAAATGATGTTATCAACGCCCAGTATAATTTCAATGCCCACCAACATTAACAACGCTACAATTGATTCAGGTGTTAGTATAGAGGTAATCATGGCTTCCATTTTACGGCCTGCTTATTGCATTGACGGTAAGCGCTGTGCAAGGTGAGGAGATTTAGGTTGATGGCTGCTGCTATAACCCTATTGCAGTGACTTTTGCCCATTTGTATCATTTTCATGCTAGAAAGCCTAAAGCGATAATGCCTTTCTGTAAAGTCCTACAGCTTCATTTCTACAAGCGCTTAAAACCTGTGTGTAGCGAGATTAAGCCAAGGTAGATAACAACGCAGCAGTTTGCAAGGCAGGTTAGCAACTAAGAAACCTAGCCGATCATTGAGTTAGCTGGATTTTGTCTTGGTATTAGCGTTATGGTGATTATGAGTATTGATTATGGGCTGTTAAGATTGGAGTGAACATAGGATAGAATGCCAATAGTTATTACTACTTTTTTATCAATTTTCTGGCCAGTTAAAGATCGCTGCGCTCATGGCTGGTTTGCTATCCATCCTTATTATCAGGTGTAGAAACGCCATGTCTAAACGGAAAAGCTTCGATCCACAAGCGGCACAGGAGGCATTGCGCTACGAAACACCTGTGCCTAGCCGTAAGTTTATTATGCAGCTCCTTGAAGAACGAGGTGCTCCCACAAGTCATCGAGGTATTTGTCGCTTACTGGCTATCGAAGAGCCCAAACAACAAGAAGCGATAATGTTTAGACTAAAAGCAATGGTGCGCGATGGGCAGCTATTACAAAATCGCCGCGGCGCTTTTGCTCTGATTGGTAAGCTAGATTTGATTAAGGGTCGGATTCAAGGAAATAAAGACGGTTATGGATTTTTAATCCCTGATGAAAGGGTGGAAGATTTATACCTGTCTGCTCGGGAAATGCGGCAACTATTTGATGGGGATCGCGCTTTAGCTAGAGAGTCTGGTATTGATCGCCGTGGCCGTAAAGAAGGCCAAGTTATTGAAGTCATTGAGCGCAATACCACGCATTTGGTCGGGCGTTATATGGAAAAATCAGGCACAGCCTATATTGAACCTGAAAATAAAAGAATAAACCGTGAAGTGGTAGTGAAACCAGGAGTCTTAGTGCCAACCATAGGGCAGTATGTGCTGTTAGAGATTATTGAACAACCTACTCGTCGCTCTCCTCCGATTGGCATGATTAAAGAAATCTTAGGCGACCGCACTGATGCAGGCATGGAGGTAGACGTTGCGCTTAGAGCTCATGATATTCCACATGTATGGCCTGATACAGTAGAAAAACAAGCTGCCAAATTTAGTCATCAGGTGCTTGAAAAAGATAAAAAACACCGGGTTGATTTAAGAGCAATACCTTTTGTAACTATTGATGGCGAGGATGCTCGAGATTTTGATGATGCTGTTTATTGTGAACCAAAAAAAAGCGGTGGCTGGCGACTATTTGTAGCTATTGCTGATGTATCTCACTATGTGAAAGTGAATTCAGCCTTAGATACAGAAGCAAAAAAAAGAGGCACTTCTGTCTATTTTCCTGGCCACGTTATACCTATGTTGCCAGAAGTTTTATCTAATGGTCTTTGTTCTCTTAACCCTAATGTTGATCGTTTAGCAATGGTTTGTGAAATGACCATTAGCGCCAAAGGTACTCTTTCTGGTTATAAGTTTTATGAGGGGTTGATTAAATCCCATGCTCGGTTGACGTATAATCAAGTATGGCAGATGCTATCCACGCCATTAAATGCAGCAGGTGAAGCACTTCGTCAACAATGGAAGGCGGTATTTCCTCATATTAAGTCTCTTTATGCGCTTTATAACGTGCTAAAAGAGGTACGTAACCAGCGTGGTACTATTGATTTTGATACCGTTGAGACGCGAATTATTTTTGGCGCCCAGAGGAAAATTGATCGTATTGTACCCACAGAAAGAAATCATGCTCATAAGTTGATTGAAGAATGCATGCTATGCGCCAATGTTGCCGCTGCACGTTTTTTAGAAAAACATAAGGTGCCTGGTTTATATCGTGTTCACGAAGAGCCTTCGATGGAAAAACGTCTTAATCTGAACAGCTTTTTGGGTAGCCTTGGCTTATCTGTGCCTTCGGGAAAAATGAAACCAAAGGCTATACAGTTATTACTTAAATCTATTAACGAACGGCCCGACTTTCCTGTCATTCAGACTGTTGTGTTGCGTTCAATGAGTCAAGCCATTTATTCAGCTAATAACCAAGGGCACTTTGGTTTGGCATTTAGTGCTTATACACATTTTACGTCGCCTATCCGTCGTTACCCTGATTTACTAGTGCATAGAGCTATACGCCATATTATTCGGTCAGACGTAGAAAGTCTTCAGGTAAAAAGAGTTAACGCAGAGCCATTAAATAAAAAAACAATTTATCCCTATGATATGAATGAAATTGAGGCGCTTGGTGAAGCGTGCTCAAAAAATGAGCGCCGAGCTGATGAAGCTACTCGCGATGCAATGAACTGGCTAAAGTGCGAGTACATGCAGCAGCATATTGGACAAACCTTTAAAGGACTTATCTCCTCTGTTACAGGCTTTGGGCTATTTGTTGAGCTACAAGAAATTTATGTGGAAGGGCTGGTGCATATCAGCAGTTTGCCTGGAGATTACTACCAATTTGATGGTATTCATCATCGCTTAGTAGGAGAAAGAACCGGTCGAATATTCCGTTTGGGTGATGAGTTAGAAGTGACTGTTGCTCGGGTCAGTCTTGATGACAAAAAAATTGATTTTGATCTGTCGTCTTCTTTAGCTGGAAATCGCACTGAAACGAAAAATTCTAAAAGAAAAAACCTTAAAAAAAAGCCGAAAGAAATTATTAAGCGAAATAAGTCAGCAGCTGCCAAAGCACAGTTATTAAAAAAGGCAAGAGCAGCCCAGCAAGCAGATGAAAAGAAGGGTAAACAGGAGAAGCTCAATAAAAAGAGCAACAAAGGCAAACAAAAAGGTGCTGTAAAAAAAGTGATTGCCAAAAAAAAGCAATCTGAAAAAAAACAACAATCCCAGAATACGTCTAAACCCGAAAGCTCAAAAAACAAGGCAGAAGATAACTCAACGAGAAAACCTCGTAAGAAAAAAAACGATGGGTAGCCGTTGGACCTGAGTTCGACATAAGAAACTGATTTTGCATAACATGACCAATAAGCTAGTTAGGATTGGAGTAGCGTTATGCTGATGAAGTAATTTTGTAAGGTAGATAACTTTTGTAACTAGTAGTTGTAAACGCCTTATGACGGTATTTTGGCTAATGCTAAGCACTTTGCTGGTATCTCGAACACCCGAACTATTCATAGCCCTATCTATGATTCGATTCTGAACACCGAGTTAGTTACCGTTATATATGAAGTCCTTTTGAAAGCTTTTCCTACAGCTTTTGCAGTAAAAGCATTGTAGAACTGAGTCAGCCTTTCCATTTTTTACGACGCAGGTGCTCTGACAGCGAGAGCAGCTAACTTCAATAATTGCCGCGAGATCAAAATGCCTAATGATTGCATTGTGGTGATGCAGGTCAATCATTACTCAACGTATATGATGCATCACCCCCTATTTTATTAATTATTCAATGACAGGTTCATCTTCTATTGGTTGCATTGTTGTATTAACAACTTCATGGGGTTGAGAAATCATTTAGCTGATTGAAATAATTAGCATATTCCTCAAGCGTTTGTGATTTACCTTCATCTGAAGAAGTTGTGTTATTGGTGGTTTCAGTCGGTGGTTGAGATTTTTTTGTTTTATTCTTTTGTGGCGAATTTAAGTGGGTAGGTATAGATCCGCGGAAACTATTTGAGAAATTTTGAGGGCGTACGCCTGATATTCTTTTCGGTAAGTCAGGCCTTTTTTTTAATGTTGAATTAGGTGCCCTTGATGGATCGTAGGATGTTGATTTATTACTGGTGCAAGCGTTAAAAAAAGATACTGGAGCAAAGTGATTCTGGCGGTTTTTATTTTTGCAGGGGGTCGTTTTTATTGATGATTCTGACGTTTTATTTTTTTCTGAGGTAATGGGAGAGGCCCAGAAATATCTCAAATTTCCTAGTATTTTGCTATATAGTGTTATAGATACATCTTCAGACATTTTTAACCCTGTTGAGCTTGGTAATTTTTCTAAACTGCTTATTTCTGTTGTTTGTTGATTGTCGAATTCTGTGATTTGTTGTATATCAGATAGAAAAAAACCAGCTTCAATATGCCCTTTATTGACTGCTTGTATAATTAAATTTAATGCTTTATTACCGTCATTGAATTCAGGTGATAATATCCCAGGACTTTCTATTGCTAAGCACCCTTGTCGAAAACAAAAATCCGTATTGTCGCCTTCTGGTTCATAATCATTATTTATAGTAACGTTTACTTCTCTTAGTAAAGAAGGTAATGCAAGCATATTAGCATGTGCCTGATAAAGGCCATAGGCTTTCATGTAGTAATCTTTAGCTTTTTCAAAACGTTGCTCATCTGTTAAATAAAAATCTTTGCTCAAAAGGTCGTATTCTGTCATGAAGCCTAGGCAACATTCTTTCTCTTTACGGTCCTTTGTATCGTTGTTTTCATTGATACTATTAGTTAATTTTTCTTGGAAACTATCAAAGCTTTCTTCATTATTCCAGCCAACTTCTTTTATAAGTATTAAGTTAGCAGATAGTGTTGATCCTTTTATTTTAAGGGCCTTATCGATAAACAAGTTTTTATCATATTCTTGAAAGGTGATGCCAACTTTAGAAATAATTTCTGTAATTGTTTTTTTTGTCAGATTGTTTGCATAGCAATAATGAAAGCTTGTAAGCATTATTGTTATAAATAAAACCGCTTTAATTCTCATGGTATATTACTGCACTCTATATAACGTTATGTTGTTCAGATCCATTGCTGTTCAAAAGAAGTCATTGCTAATTATCGCAACCATTAACTTTAACTATTTAGAAATGCTTGAGACTTTTCTTAGTGCTCTTTTGAAACCTAAAGGAAATATAAATCATTATCATAGACTAATGATTATCATTTGTATTGTGATTAATTAACTAATTCTATGAATTTTTTTTGATATATCTTAAATACGAAGGATTATTCTTTTTTTACTTAAACCACCGGATTTTTATTTTATAACCGGGTTGCATTGAATATTGTCTATAAAAAAATTTTTATTTGGTTTCAAATAACGCGCTCTAATCGGCTCGACAATTTAGATTGTTGCGTTCTATCCATTGGGTAAATATCTTGCTAACCACATGCTTATCCTCAGGAAGATGAGAGCTCCAAGATAAATTTGGGAATATAAAAGGCCAATTATTTTGAATCATTACCGATAAATTAGAGAAAAACGCGGTGTTTTTATAGAGAAGAAGTCAATTAAAAATAGTGAAAAAGCCCTTAAGTTCAGGGCTTTTGAGGATATGCCATCTCGGGAATATAAAAGTTTGTTTGTAGTCAGTGGTTATGTATTTAGTCGCTTTGGGTTCGAATCTTTTTTTGGGGTTTATGGAAACCAATCTTTATTGATCTTGAATCTCAATCATAACCTCATTGCGACGCATGGGGGGAAGCGTCCATGGTGGGTTATAGAAAGCGTATTTCGGTGTGCCGATGACGGAAAGGCTGTTAGTTTCTATATATTCCCACAATATCTTTTCATGCTCTTGCACATTCTTATCTGAATTCGTACCAGAAAAGGTAATCACTGCAAAAGTTTTAGCAGGGACTTCTTTGAGTGAAACACGGTCGTTTACCGGCTTAGGCAGAGTATCCATTGTATATTCCGATGGCATGACAAAACTTACATACCAATTATCAGCTGTTGATTGCTGCTGCACAGGTGCGGTCATAGCAATGTTGGTGCTTTTTTGCTGCTGTACGGGAGCTGTCATGGCAATTTTGGTGCTTTTTTGCTGCTGCACAGGAGCGGTCATAGCAATTTTGGTGCTTTCTTGCTGCTGCACCGGTGCTGTCATCGCAATATCTTGGTTAGCAATGTTGTTACCAAAGATATAATCAGCCAATAAGCGAAAACCGTTACCAATGGCATCTCCTCTTTTTCCGTCCATCTGCACTTCTGCAATTAGCATCGGGCCATACTGCCTGATCTCAATAGCATTCTGTGATTTGACTACTTTATATTCAGGCGTTTCCACATTACTCATAATCAGTCCTACAGTAACGATACCGGTGAGCGCAATTCCAATAATTGCAGCAATCATAATCCATCTTTTCCTCATATTTTTTCTCGCCGAAATACCCGTGAAGATAAGCATTAGCCATGTGGCCATGATAGTCATTCCACCTCAGTACTAGAATATTGGCCAGCTTTCATTATTCAATAATGCGCTAAAAATTAATATCGTCACTCTTTCTTATGCCTTACTGCTAGCTGGCAATGTGCTAATCGTTTGAACCTCCAATTAGCGAAGGCGTGGTAAGCTGCATTTGCAACCTGACGGATTGTGGGCAGTCCAACCAACATTGCTAATATGCGCCATCGTTTTAATTGCTTCCAGATTAGAATGAATGCATCGACACCAACATAGACCTGACCAGTGTGATCTTTGGCGTGCAGAAACCTCAGTGCTTCTGAGAGCGAGATATTATCTTTTCTCAAGTCCTCTTCTGATTCTGTGATATCCTGCCAATTGAATATGTCTGAAGGTGCAATCTTACGATAATGCTTGATTTCTTTTGAACATAAACGGCATTTGCCGTCATAAAAGACTGTGATCATATTATTTTTTATTTTTATTACTATTGCAGCTTGCAGCTTGCAGCTTGCAGCGTTTCGAACAATATGTTACTTCATTCCATACTTTTTCCCATTTTTTCTCCATGAAAATGGCTTGTCACAAATAGGGCATATTTTAGTGGGTAAATCAGCCTTCTTTTTCATATTATGCTACTTAAAAATTTTTTACTATCATCACGAATGGCTTTTTGCTTTTCTTCGCTCATGCGTTCCAATGTCTTGTACATCATACCAATGCGATGATTGCCAGCTAGTTTTTTACGATTGCGATCCAGAAAATCCCAATAAAGATAGTTGAATGGGCATGCGTCGGAGCCGCTCTTTTTGCGCACTTTATAGGTGCAATTTTTACAATAATTAGACATTTTATTAATATAATTGCCGCCAGCAGCGTATGGCTTACTGGCTAGATAGCCGCCGTCTGCAAATAAAATCATACCTGATACATTGGGAAGCTCTACCCATTCATACGCATCGGCATAAACAATCAAAAACCATTCATTAACTTCTTTGGGATCGATACCAGCGAGCAATGCAAAGTTTCCAAGTACCATGAGACGCTGAATATGATGGGCATACGCATTTTGCTTTGTCTCAAGCACACATTGGCGTAAGCAGTTCATTTTTGTGTTTGCACTCCAGTAAAAATCAGGCAATGTACGATTCGCTTCAAAGTAGTTTTGATCAGCATACTCTGGCATTTTGAGCCAATAAATACCGCGAACATATTCCCGCCAGCCGATAATTTGGCGAATAAACCCTTCCACAGCATTAAGCGGCACTTTTCCTTGATGATAGGATGTTTCTGCTGCTTTGACACATTCAAGAGGCAGCAGCAAGCCGCAATTCAAATAAAAGCTGATATGAGAATGGTACATCCATGGCTCGCCTTGAATCATCGCATCTTGGTAATCGCCAAAATTCGGTAATCTTTGTTCGATAAATTGAGCTAAAACCTTTAGCGCATCAGCACGGGTTACAGCAAAATAAAACGGCTCGACATTACCAAAATGAGCACCAAAACGCTCAGATACTAATAAGATAACATCTTGGGTTATACCATCAATTTTACCTATATAAGGAGGCGGTATTGTCAGGTCTTCCTTGGCTGGTTTCCGGTTTTCAGTGTCATAGTTCCATTGCCCACCTATGGGGGCGTTACCGTCCATTAGAATATTGTATGTTTTGCGCATCTCACGGTAAAAATATTCCATACGCAGCTGTTTTCGATCTTCTGCCCAACGGGCAAACCTCGCGGAGGAACATAAAAAGCGATCATCCTCTCTGATTTCAACGGGGATATTTAATTCATCTTCTAAGTCTTGCAATTCCGCAAGTACACGATATTCGCCCGGATGTGTAACAACAATGCGATTCAAATCATATTTGGAAAGCATCCGTTTTACTTCACCACTGAAGGAACCTGAGTTGTTGAGAGCGTCTAATGACGTATATTTAACATTGTAGCCCTGATGTTTAAGCACCTCAGCAAAATGCCGCATTGCAGAAAAAAGAAACGCAATCTTCTTTTTATGGTGCTTCACATAAGTCGCTTCATGCCACACCTCACACATCAAAATAATGTCTGTGTCTGGGTTATAGCCTTTAAGGCTTGAGATAGACGGTGAGAGCTGATCCCCCAAAATAACCCTGATGCTATTCATAACCCGCCTTGCTTTAAGGATTGAAATGCCTGAAGCGCGAACTGGCGTGATTGTTTGAGGTTAACAACAGGGCTTGGATAGGTTGATCCTAACTCGATACCTGCTTCTTTTAAAATAAGCTCTGGAGCTTCCCATGGATTGAAAAGATATTTATTCGGTAGGCGAGCAATTTCAGGAATATATTGGCGGACATATTCACCATCGGGATCGAATTTTTGCCCCTGTGTTACCGGATTAAAAATACGAAAGTAAGGCGCTGCATCAGCTCCGCATCCGGCAATCCATTGCCAGCTAGCACTGTTATTAGCAAGGTCAGCATCAATAAGAGTATCCCAGAACCAGCGTTCCCCATGATGCCATTGTAAGCGTAGATTTTTAACCAGAAATGAGCCAACAATCATTCTAATTCGGTTATGCATATAACCTGTCTGCCATAATTCACGCATGCCAGCATCTACCATGGGTATTCCAGTCTTTCCTGTTTGCCATGCATGTAAGTGATCGGTATTTTCATTCCATGGAAAAGCATCAAACTTTGATTGTAGATTTTTATGCGGCAATTCGGGGTTATGATAAAGCTGACTATACGAAAACTCACGCCAGCCTAACTCGCTACAAAAATGTCCAATGTTTTTATCGTCATCAATACTTCTCACCGTATGCCATAGTTGGTTAGGCGATATTTCCCCGTAATGTAGGTAGGGCGACAAGCGCGATACGTAAGGTTTTGCAGGCAGGTTTCGGCCATCTTTATAAAAAGCAAGGCCTTCCTCAATAAAAGCTTTAAATCGTTTACGGGCACCTTCTTCACCAATATCCCAATGGGGCTCCAGCTGTTTATCCCATGATGTTTTGGGCAAAAGATTTAGCGCACCAATCCCAGCATGGTCAGGGTCATCAACATAGTTGATATAATCTGGTTTTGCCAAAGGAGCCATAGGTGCTTTAGCGTTAAAACAGCCTTTTCGGTAGAATGGCGTAAAAACTTTGTAAGGCGTTCCATCGTTCTTTTTAATATCCCATGGCTCCCACAATAATGAGCCATTGAATGTATGAACGGCTATTCCACGCGTTTTAAGATTTTTCTTAATAAGGGTGTCACGCTGTATACGCCATGGCTCATAGCATCGGTTCCAATACACCACCTCAACGTTAAAATGCTTTAGGATATCATCTAGGATTGTTTGCGGGTTCCCACGATATACGGATAGCTTGTTGCCTAAGGAAGTGTCTAATGCCTGCAATGAATGATAAAGCCACCAACGACTGGCTGCTCCCATGGCGTGTTTTCCTGCATTATCATCATCTAAAATATAAATAGGGAGAACAGCATCATGCATTGCTGCTTTTGTTAAGGCTGGATTATCTGATAATCTTAGATCTTGGCGAAACCAGTGGATTGCAATTCGCTCATTCATGGCAAGACCTCCTTACCATCCCATGCAAAACATTTCCCCGTTTGCGCTGGGCTTATATTTTCCATAATGATTAATAGCCTTTCAGCTGAATATTCAGGCGTGAAAAGTTTCCCATTGGCAATATTTCCTTGAAATGGCCTTGATAACGCGCTGTCAACTGTACCGGGGTGAAAACCAATGACAATAGCTTTTTTATTGCGTCTACCCACTTCGATAGCGGCATTTTTAATAATCATGTTTAAGGCTGATTTTGAAGCGCGATAAGCATACCAGCCACCAAGTTGATTATCCGATATACTGCCTACACGCGCCGATAAAGCCACGAAAATTGATGGCTTTTCTTTGTTTAACTTTGGCAGGAAATATTTAGCTATAAGCGCGGGTGTAATGGTATTGACTTCAAAAATCCGCTGAAACTTTTCGGCGGATACGTCGCGCAAAGATTTTTCTGGCATCAAACCCTCATCATGCAAGATGCCGTTAGCTACAATAATTAAATCTAAAGGCTTTTCTTTTGCTGAGAGTTCAGCAGCTTCGTCAAGAGATTCCTCGTGGCTATAGTCAATGCGATGCTGACGATTTCTAGAGAATGCAAATATACTGGCATGTGGATACTTCTCAGGTAAGCGCTTTGTAAATGCACTGCCAATAGCCCCCGATGCACCAAGAATAGCGATATTTTCTGGATTAAAACTCATAAAATGCTCTCTTTGATGTGTTTCGTTAACTCATAAGCTGACGTAAAAGCACCTTCCACGCGTCCACCAAGGCACCAGTCGCCACATGCCGCTAATTTGAGTTTTTGATCTATAAATAGCGAGTTTTTTTTCTTTTTATCTGCATTGTTGGCATATCGCCAACCGTGAATAGTTTTATAGTTTGCGTGGCTTACATCTTGACCAACAATACGGCTGGTCTCGTTGATTAAATGCTGCATGACTTGATCACGATCATCATCGATATGTTTCTCGGCATAATCTTCAGAGGAGTGAACCACTAAGGTAAAAGGATCCGGTCTTTGTGGTTTGTGGCTATTGACTGCAATCCAGCTCAAATCTGATTTAGTAATATGAGCTGCCTCAAAGTCGATAGGTAAACGCTGTTTAAACCCAAGCATCAACGAGAAGCAGGGCCTCATCTCTACAGCTTTGATATCAGCATAGTATTTGAAGCATTTAGGGATTAATTCTTCCGCTTGTGGTGATGGTACTGTGCATATAACCCAATCAAAGTCAGAATATTTCTGGTCTTGATTATCTTTCAATTGCCATGTGCCTCGATGGTTTAAAGAAACAATTCGTGTGTTGAGATGAATACTCAATCCCTTTGCTAAAAATTTAGCCGGATGATTCATTCCTGGTACGCCAACATACCTTGGCTCTTCATCACACCAATTTTTTTTTTCAATGACCTGGTTGCCCCTAAATTTTATATAGCGCGCATTCCACCGTTCAATGATGCCTTGGTCTAGCAATGGTTGAATAAAATCTTGAAATGACTTTGTTCTCGTAGTGAAATATTGTGCACCATGATCAAAGTAATATGGTTTCGCACGCCGTGTTGACATCCGGCCACAAACACCATGCGCTTTCTCAAAAATCGTAATTTCAGCGTAATCTTTTAATAAATGAGCAGCTGCAAGACCAGATAGGCCAGCTCCAATGATGGCTATTCTTGTCATGATACGCTTCCTGAAATAATGAGTGAAACAATGACGATGGTTGACACGAAAAAACGTGTCTGAAAATAATGGCGGGTAATTAAATCCATACGAAAAAGACGATAATCAATAGTGAGTAAAATAATAAATGCAGCTGCAAACATTACCATTAGCATGTTAAAGCTAAGTACTAAAAAGCCAAACCAGAGCAAAACTGCAATAATGTTACTTAGAAGCTGTTCATGATCTTGATTTTACTTGATAATTCATCGGATGAGACAACAGTACCCCAGCGATATCACTCGTGAGCAGTTTGAACCTATTCTTCCGATCCTTGAAAGTGCTCGCA
>JAQYUY010000092.1 GCA_028728195.1 Endozoicomonas sp. (ex Botrylloides leachii) | reverse complement strand
AAGAGAAAATACAAAATATGAGCAGAACATGATCTAAAAATTCAATTTCCTAAGCTGATTAATACAAAAGACTGCGAAAATTTTGTCATTGAGCTTAAAAAGGAGGAGTTGATCGGATCATACAAAGCTCTCATATAAATATTCTCATTATTATGCCCTTTATATTTTTGGGTAAAGGCGCTCACCTGTAGACAACGTAAATGCCCAGCCATAAAAACGCCTTTTATAAATATTTTTTTGTATCCACGCTGCTTCATATTTAATCTGCCGATAAACAATTTCACCAGGCTTATCAATTTTTAGGCCAGCATCTGCTTCCTCAGAAATAGCAAAAAGCTCACGTATTTTTTTATCTGCACTTGAAGGGTTGAGCATTTTATAGTTTTTTTCAGCGTACTCTTTAGTACCTCTTCTTGGTTTATTCTTGTAAATATCTTCCCTGACTTTTGAGGCGCAACGATAACCTTTACTATCTTCACAATTTAACGCTATTTCCTTTTTAATAAGTTCATAAAGGTTTTTAGAGTAATCATCAATGTATTCAGCCTGAGTAACCACAGATATTAAACAAAGTGTGGGAAAAATTAAAAATCCTTTCATATTATCTCCCCCTATCAAGGTCCAAGCTGAGTTTCATCAATGACAACAGGGTTATCTTGGTACCATTTGGCTTTTTTTAACTTATTTTGAGATTCTTGTAAGGCATTATTGAAATACTTGTTTTCAAACTGATTTGAAAGCTCAAATTGCTTTTGTAAAATAGCCAGAGTCTGACTGTTTTGGTTAAGCATCACCTGGTTTTGCTCAACCATTAGTTGCAGGGTTGCTAATTGCGACTCATCCCCCAAATTCAATCGTTTTTCATCCAAATCATATATAAAATCATCTGTTTGCTGCATGGCATCAATGAAGTTTTCATTGGCTGCTAACTGATCTAATGAAACACTGGCATCATTATAAGAGCGGTCAAATGCCGTTAGCTCACTTCCCAGAACTTCCCTGGATAAGGAAAGCATTGTTTCCTTATCATCAACCTCAAAATAGATAAAGATAGCCTTATTTTAGTGTGGAGTGAAGCTAGCGAGGCCAGTATATCCCTTGATTCTTAACCGATGGTAACACGAGAAATCGAAGGGCTGGCCTGAGATAGCGTTTCAGCTGTTTCAAAAATGGCTTGCCATTCCTCAAGAGCTGCATCAAACCAGACTTTCTCCATGATCAATTGGTCAGCTGTTTTTGCTTGTGATAGTTTGTCGATCACGCTATCTGCTTCCTGTTTAATGCTGCTAACTGTTGTCTGAAGCGCCTCCAAGGCTGTTGTGATATAAGTACCGTCATTCACAACTGTACCAACACTCAGCAGAAGCGCTTTTAGAGAAACCACCTGTTTTTGATCATCCGATAATTCTGCCTGATCAGTTGTTATGTTTTTGTGGCTTTTTTTAATAGTGTCTTGTAAATGGGATACAGCCTGTTCTGCCTCCACAATAGAGCTTACGCCAACACCTGCTAAAATTAATGATAGTCCTCCTGTAAATGGCGCAAAAACAACACCAAAAACAGTCTCAAAAATTCCTTTATTCTCTTCCGATTTAGCTTTATTAATTGCTTCTCGGTCAGCTTTAATTTGCTTTTCCATATCAGCTATTTGCTGATTGGCCAAAGCAATATCGGCCTGTAACTTTGACTCTTGCGCTTGAATCTCGCTGACAATATGGTTCAATCGTTGTTGCGCTTCCTCGACTCGCCTTGCCCAATCATTAAGGTTTGCATTGTATTCTTGGCTAATCTGTTCAAAGGCATTAACCGAGGATAGCGTGCCGTTTACCACCGAGATCAAATTGTTTTGAATAGTTGTATCAAAACCGCTGCTAAGCTGGTCAAAATATTGATCTGCTTGTTTTTTAGCCTGCACAAACACAGTTGCTGTATTCGTAACAGCATCCAGTAGTGCCTGATTAAAATAGAGATTACCACTAAGTCGCCAATCTCTCACGAGTCGCTGCACAGCATCTAACCCTGACTGCACATCATCATACCATTTTCCTGTATTGGGGTGCTGCGAAATGGATGTCTCAACGACGCTCTGACAAGACGAATTTAATAGCACCATTGCACTGAGCGAAGTGGATAACTGAGATGAGATTGACTCACTGGTACTGTCTGACATAGTAGGAACCTGTAGGAAAAAGAAAGGTGGCGACCATTATCACGGCAGCCACTGAAATATCAGGCCGCTATCGGCGTTATAGCTTTACTCTCTACCGTAACGGTAGCGTCTGACAGTTGTTTAGCTAGTTCAACTGCATCGTCCCACTCATTTTTTGCCGCATCAGTCATGACTTTTTCCATGATGATAGAAGACATATCAGCGCCTGAATCAAGCTTATCAATCACCCCTTGGAGCTCATCATCAAACAACTTCCATGTGGTTTCAAAATCGGAGAGTGTACTCGTCGAAAGCTCAATAGCACTGACTACAGCGCTACTCGCATTAGATAACCCTTGAAGAGCCACGATTTGCTGCTGATCTTCTGTTTTTTGTTTTTGCTCTTGGGCTATTTTGCTGTAGTCATCGTCGATTTGCCCCTGAATAACACCCCAAGTAACTCCTCCCCCAATAATCGATGCTGCCCCCAGAGCTGCAATGCCACCTGAAACAACAGCAGCTGTTCCTGCCGTCGCCACTGTTAAGGCGACACCAGCTACCAACATAAATACACCAACCCCAATAGCGACCTGAGCATAAACTAAATCTTTATTGAGTTTTGCGATAGCCGCCCGGTTATTGGCAATAGCATTATCCATATTTTCAATATCGGTTTGCAGGTCAACAATTGTCTTTTGAATATTGGATGCTCCCGTTACCAAGTCATCGTGAGCTGATTGCATTTGGATACCCCAAGTCTTCAGCTTACCCTGCATCGTTGTAACGACAGCTTGTTTTTTACCAACTTCCGTGGATAGATTTTGCATAACAGCTTTAACCTCCACAATGCTCGGGTTATCACTGCCACTAGCAGTAGGATCTTGGTCATATAGTTCATGTATTGCTGTGACAGAGGCATCAAAGGTTGCCCCATAATCAATAACCTGGGCAGGAATAGAAGCCGATACTTCAGGGGCAAGGTTATCAACCCAATCTTTTGCCACTGACTTAGCAGTATCAAGCTTTGCATTTAAATCATCAAACCAATCAGGTTTTACATCAGGCGGTATAAACTGAGTATTAAGGATTGCATGACATTGGGCAGTAATCACATGAACAGCTAAAAAAGCCGATTGCGTGGATTGCTGAGTGCTGTTTAATTGTGTGTTATCAGACATAATAACGTCTTCCTTTTTCTTCTTTTTACTCGTTATTGATTAGGGTAATAGACTGTTCTTTACAATCAACTAAGACATGGTCACCCACTTGAGGAGATAGATGCAATAAATTTGCAAAATCAGTAATGGTTTGCCAAGAAGCAGCTGCGATGTCCGCCGTCTGCAAATCCAGCAGTAATGATGAGGAAGAACCGGCATTGATAGCATTTATTGCAGCATTAAGCTTATCTATTTCATTGTGCCATATCAGCACCAGCGCGGGCAGAGTGCTATTTAGCTGTAGGAATGATTTTTCAAGTGCATTTAATTGTTGTAGTACTGCTTTGGTTATTGCTGTAGCCTGTGCTGCTTGTGTTGCTTGATTTTGTAAGCTGGTCAGCTCGCCCAGTTGCTTTTGAACATCAGAAGCCTCATTCAAGGTATTGTATACACCTTCACCGATACTTAACAAACACGAAGCAATAGTTAAATACGGCACTGAAGAGGCACTATCCATAACCACACGATACGCCATTTTTACTGTGCTCTGAATATAGGTCTTTTCTGCCCGAATATTCGCAGAAGTCACTTGAGCACCCAAGCTAGCAATGGCATTTGATAGTTCGCCAATAGCTTCAGCAATCCGGGTCATCTCCGACTCTTCGCCAGCTAGAGCTTGCCACCCCTCATCAATACTTTCATCTAATAGAAACACCTTGTCGCTGACTTTCTTATAAGCATCAGAAAACTGGGTATTAGCAGCACTTGTAGTATCCATACTGGTTGTAGCGACACGCTTGAGACTTTCCAACATACTGATCCAGTCATCAGCACTGCTTAGGTCATCATGCTGCGCAGCAAAGGCGGCAAACAAGGTCTGGTAGTTGACAAATGAGACAATTATGGATGCCATAATATCAGGCTTCTGTTGCATAAAAGCATTCATCACATCCCGCAGCCCTACTACTCGGCTTCGAGCTGAAGCTAACCATGCAGGGTCAGAAGAAACGTGTCCGATAATAAGGCTATTGCATGTATTAGCATAGTCAGATACGCCTCGGATATCATCATAGACTTCCGTCAACATATCAATAGTAGTATCAATATCAGGACTTAACATAGCTAAGCTCCATCAAGATTTGATATCTAGAAAAGGGTCAAAGGTCATGCTTTTACCATCGATGATAAGCACGGTAGAATACTGCTGCATACCGCTTTTTCCACGGGACTCAACTCTGCCTTCCCAGTAAATGTCACCTTCTATACCCTGTTTTTGAGGTACACAAAAGCTGTCGTCAATCATTTGGCCGGTAAATTTACTAATACTGACTTCAGTATCCTGAGAGATTGGTACTACTCGCCAACAGATGAGCTGCCCGTCCAGACAAGCTGTCTTTAGTTCTGCCTGTCCTTCATTCCCAGATCCCATATATTTATTAGTATCCACAAGGTAAACGTTACTTTGTAAGTCATTGCTAGCTAACGCCGCTGAACCATCTACCACAATCAATACTTGAATCGTTTTCATAGGCTTATTTTTTTCTTCTTTTTGTTTTTATTTAATTCGGCCTCCAACAAACTACTGCACATCCAAGTAAGGTGAAAAGCTAAATGACCTACCTTCTACATCAACAGATATTTTGTAGGGATACCGACCACTCCCCCCTCTGACTTCTACTCGACCTTCCCAAATGCCTTCGCCCGACTGCTGTGGAGTGCAAATTGACTGAGTAACCATATCACCAGAAAAGGCGATTATATTGACTTGGCTGGCGGCAGAAATTCCAGTGGCTCTCCAACTAATAAACTGACCATCTTCAGCTACTGTATGAAGCTGACAGGAGCCTTCCTGCCAGGAGCCAAGCCATTGATTCGAGTCGACTATATAAACATTATTTTTAATGGAGGAGGTGCTTAACGCATCAAGCGCATCAATCACGACGAGTATTTTTATTTTTTTCATTAGTTCTGTTCTCTGGTCTAAAAAATAATCTAGGACTTACGCATTGAAAAACTAACAATGTCTTTAAAACCCATTAACTTACTCTATCTAACCAAAAGAACATGTATATTTATTACCAGCTATAGCTTTTATTTAGCGGCTTTTTTACTTGATGAACAATGCATTTTACTTTCAATGGATAAGTCTCATCAGCTGGTAAAGATCTTATTACTACCCCCCATTATTGAATCCTAAAAGGACTTATGCAATATCTATTTATCATCACAGATTAGGAAAATTAATCGTTATGCCATAAATCAGATAAGTTCATTTTGAGGATAATGCTTCATAACAACTGGTAGTGCTAATAAGCTCAATGAATAGAACGTAACCATCTAAATTTTCGACTTGACTAAGGCCCTTATGAAAAGGAATATCTGCTTTTCAAAATCGGCCTAACTATATGATAAAGTGATTCGCAAACTTGAAGTGATACGCTATGTAAGAGTAAATCACTGCCCTTATTGGATAATGATTTTAAGATGCTTATTGCTAGTTAATAACAAGCGTAAAACCTACTTTTGATAGATAGCCTCTTTCTTTGCTAAGTTCCGCTCTTGTTAGAGGGTGTTCGTCTAACCAACCCTCAGGAAATAAAATAGATAGCTTGTTACCTTGTGCTTTTAAGCTGTATGTTATCTCAGCAACTTGCATGCTTACACTATTTAATAGGCATGCAATTCTCAATAGAATAGCTAACTTTAATAACGTGCTTTGCCTGTGCCTAGGCAAGGACTCCAGCTCTGCTTTCGGTATTGAACGGTAATGCCCCACCACAAGAAATGCTATACTCTGCCGCTCCTCGCTACTAAAACCTAAAAAATCACAATGGTTAATTAGATAAGCTCCATGATGGTGAAACTGTGTATGGGAAATATAAATACCTATCTTGCAAATTCGGGCAGCCCATGTCAGTAAACGTTGATCATCAGGAATCCCTAATTTCCAGTCTTTTTGTGTTTGTTCAAAGCAATTTAAAGCATGTTTACTTCTTTTTATAGCATCATCTTGATTAACATTATAGCGGCTGAGTAGCGCATCTATTGTTCTCTCTTTAACATCTTCATACTGACTCCGCCCTAGCATGTCATAGAGAATACCTTCTCTTAAAGCACCTTCAGAGAAGCGTGCCTGCTTTATAGCCAATGTATCAAAACTTGCTAATAGTATCGCCAAACCACCCGGAAAAATAGTATGACGATCCGGCCTTAATCCTGGGATTTGAAGTGCTTTCAGGTCCTGAAAGTGCAGCATTTTATTTTTCAGCATATTCAGACCAGTCAACGTAATCGTTTGACTACCGGTCAAAGCTTGCAAAACATGACTAATGGCCTTTATAGAACCAGAAGAGCCTACAGCATCAATCCAACCAAGTTTACTATAGGGTTTAGCGATATTGAGTAACTCCAGTTTTGCAGCGTAGAAAGCTGACTGAAATCGTTCTGGGGTGATTTTACCGTTGTTGAAATAACGTTCTGTAAAAGTCACACAACCCATTTGTAAACTTTCCAGTAGTATGGGTTCAAACTTTTCCCCAATAATGAACTCCGTACTGCCGCCACCGATATCAAGCGCCAATCTGCGATCAGCATCATCACCCTGCGTCTGAGCAATGCCTAAATAAATAAGCCTTGCTTCCTCTCGGCCTGCAATCACTTCAACAGGGTAAGGCACTACCTCTTGCGCTTTTTCAAGAAAGAACTGCCTATTCTTTGCATTTCGTAGCGTGTTGGTTCCCACTATGCGAACCGAACGGAATTTTTTCTCCGCTAGATACTGCCCAAACTGCTCCAAACAGTCTAGACCCCGCCTCATCGCCTCATCGGAGATAGTGTTGTCTTTACTTAGGCCAGCGGCCAGCTGAACTTTCCTCCCTAGTCTGTGCAGTGGGCGTATTTCATTTTGCTCAATGCTGGCAACTACCATATGAAAACTGTTTGAACCAAGATCAATGGCAGCAACCAGTGATTGACATTCCACCTCATTACGGTTCTTATCCACCATAAGCCAATTCTCTCAGTCATTATCAATTAGCATCAAGGCAGCATAACAGAAGTTAGGCTAGATGTTTTATAAACTGCCCTAATTGCCATCTATCATGGCTATCATCTTAAGGCTCTTGGGCTTTGTATCAATATCAATAGATACTTCATAGTATATCTAAATCCATGGGCATAGCGCATGCTTAGACCGAGCGTTTCTTTTTAATTTAACTATTTAAACCCCACATGATTTGCTATGATGTGAAGTTTAATCCAAATTAAATTGCTTAGGAGATCCATTTTCATGAGCGAGATTGTCAGCGTGACAGACTCATCCTTTGAAGAGGAGGTTCTGAAGGCAGAGGTTCCGGTTCTGGTTGACTATTGGGCTGAATGGTGTGGTCCCTGCAAAATGATAGCGCCCTTGCTAGATGAAATTTCTCAAGACTATAGCGGTAAGATGAAGCTTTGTAAGCTAAATATCGATGAAAATACCGAGACCCCTGTAAAGTATGGCGTCCGAGGCATACCTACCTTGATGCTATTTAAGGGAGGGAGCGTTGAAGCGACAAAGGTTGGTGCGCTTTCTAAGTCTCAACTAATAGCATTCCTTGATAGCAATATCTAAACCTGATCTACACCCCCTCGTGCTGCTTCAGGCAGCATTAAAAAGCCTTTTCTTGCCTTTGGAAATACAACTATTTGGGTTGCCATGTGTTTTAACCTTGCCTATTCTCCAATAAAAGATATAGACTGTCGATACGAGGGCTGTCAGATTTCAATGGCACGTTCTAGGTCTTGCCCTACAGGATAGTCGCTATAAATAAACTCGCAGGCATCGACGCGCAGCTGTCCAGAAGTATATAAAAGCCGAATAATATCTGATCTTCCTGTAACGACGACGCCCAATTACCTTTCAATATAATGTTCGCAAACTGTTATGCATCTTACCGAACTGAAAAAAAAGTCTGTTCCTCAACTTCTGGCGATCGCAAATGAAATGGGGCTTGAAAACCTCGCGCGATCTAGAAAGCAGGATGTTATTTTTACCATTCTCAAGCGCCATGCCCGTAGTGGTGAGGATATCTATGGCGATGGCGTTCTGGAGATCCTTCAGGATGGTTTTGGTTTCCTTCGCTCTTCAGATAGCTCTTATCTGGCCGGCCCTGATGATATTTATGTTTCTCCTAGCCAGATTAGACGTTTCAATCTGAGAACTGGAGATACTATTTCCGGAAAAATTCGGCCACCAAAAGAGGGAGAGCGCTATTTTGCTCTGCTCAAAGTTAATGAAATCAACCTTGACCAGCCTGAAAATGCTCGCAACAAAATATTATTTGAAAACTTAACGCCACTTTTCCCGCAAGACCGGCTGGTCATGGAAATAGGCAATGGTTCTACCGAAGACTTAACCGCCCGAATTATTGATTTGGTTGCCCCCTTTGGTAAAGGACAGCGCGGTTTAATTGTATCTCCACCAAAAGCTGGTAAAACACTGATGCTGCAAAATATTGCAGCGAATGTTGCAAAAAACAACCCCGAATGCCACCTAATTGTTTTGCTGATTGATGAGCGTCCAGAAGAGGTAACTGAAATGTCGCGCTCTGTAAGAGGTGAAGTAGTCGCATCTACCTTCGATGAACCTCCTTCACGGCACGTTCAGGTTGCAGAAATGGTATTAGAAAAAGCCAAGAGACTGGTTGAACACAAGAAAGATGTTGTAATTTTGCTGGACTCGATCACGCGCTTGGCTCGTGCATATAATACGGTTATTCCATCTTCTGGCAAAGTGTTAACAGGGGGGGTGGATGCTCATGCGCTGGAGCGTCCCAAACGTTTCTTCGGTGCTGCGCGTAATATTGAAGAAGGCGGAAGCTTAACCATTATAGCAACTGCATTGGTTGATACAGGCTCTAAGATGGATGAAGTTATCTTCGAAGAGTTCAAGGGCACCGGCAATATGGAATTACACCTTGACCGAAGATGCTCGGAAAAGCGTGTATTCCCGGCTATTAACATCAACAAATCAGGTACACGTCGTGAAGACCTACTAACAACAGAGGAAGGCTTACAACGTACTTGGATTCTTCGCAAGATTCTGCATCCCATGGATGAAATTGCTGCGGTGGAATTCCTGCTTGATCGCATGAAGCATACTAAAACGAATGACGAATTTTTTCAGTCGATGAAAAGAAAGTAACAGCGACTTTACTTGTTTTTCTTGTACTGATACTTTTTGCTTTCAATATATTGCGCCACCTGCTGACTTCTGTACTTTTTCAGAAGCTTGCTAATTATTACAGTCAAAGAAATGCAATTCTGACTAAAGTAATCCACCAAAATGAAGTACCAGGATCTCAGAAGTTTTATTGCTCAACTTGAAAAGCAAGGTGAGCTAATACGCATTAAAACTGAAATTGACCCTTATTTGGAAATGACAGAAATTAGCGACAGAGTTCTTCGCAAAGAAGGACCTGCACTACTTTTTGAAAATCCAAAGGGTTACGATACACCCGTGCTAACCAACCTTTTTGGGACACCTCGGCGTGTTGCATTGGCTATGGGTCAAGAGGATGTTAGTGCGCTAAAAACGATAGGGGAATTACTTGCCTTTTTGAAAGCACCCGAGCCACCGCAAGGTTTTCGTGATGCGCTATCCAAGCTGCCTATTTTTCGCAAAGTAATGATGATGAGTCCAAAGAAGGTAAGCGCAGCACCGTGTCAGGATATTGTTCTTCAAGGGGGTCAGGTTGATCTAACCCAACTACCCATACAAACTTGCTGGCCTGGCGATGTTGCACCACTGATCACATGGCCTTTAGTAATAACCAGAGGACCAGAAAAAAACAGACAAAACCTCGGCATTTACAGACAACAATTACTAGGCACTAATAAGCTGATCATGCGCTGGTTATCTCACAGAGGTGGCGCACTAGACTTTAGAGACTGGCAAAAACGTTATCCCGACGACCCTTTTCCTGTTACTGTGGTTCTTGGAGCAGACCCTGCAACCATCCTCGCTGCGGTTACACCGATACCAGATACACTTTCCGAATATGCGTTTGCTGCGTTACTGCGCGGAGCAAAGACTGAGTTAGTTCAGTGCAAAACGAATAGCCTTCAAGTTCCTGCCAGTGCAGAGTTTGTTTTAGAAGGCCACATTACACCGGGCGAAACCGCGGATGAAGGACCCTATGGTGACCATACGGGTTATTATAACGAAGTCGAACGTTTTCCAGTTTTCACTGTTGACTGCATTACCCATCGAAAACATCCTATCTATCACAGCACCTACACAGGGCGCCCTCCCGATGAACCTGCGATTCTTGGTCTGGCATTCAATGAAATCTTTGTGCCTATCTTAAAAAAACAATTCCCTGAAATTGTGGATTTTTACCTGCCTCCAGAAGGGTGTTCGTATAGACTGGCTGTCGTAACTATAAAAAAACAATACCCAGGTCACGCAAAAATTATCATGATGGGTGTTTGGTCTTTTTTACGACAATTTATGTATACAAAGTTTGTTATTGTTACTGACAATGATATTAATGCCCGAGATTGGCATGACGTAATATGGGCTATAACTACACGAATGGACCCTAAACGAGATACTACTTTTGTAGAAAATACCCCTATTGATCACCTGGATTTTGCATCAGCTGTCCCTGGGTTAGGTTCTAAAATTGGGTTAGATGCTACCAATAAGTGGCCTGGTGAAACCGATCGAGAATGGGGGAAAAGCATTACCATGACCGAAAAGGTAACATCTCGCATTGATAGCATTTGGGGTGAATTAGGCATTGACTGAATAATAATGGGATGAAGATATCTGCTGGCAAAATTGGTCTCTAGCTTCTAATAAAGTTGTCAGTAGCAAGCTAGCACATGTATTATTCCTTTCATTTAGATGACTGACAAAGGATGCTGAGGCAGTGCAAAAAGAGAGTCTCGTAACAAAACCCTTTCAAGTTATCGATGTACAACTGCTAGCAGCGGATGTTTATCGTGTTCAGCTAGGCTGTGATCAAGGGTATGTTCCTCAATATTATGCAGGTCAATACCTTGAAATTTTATTGGGGGATAGTGATGCTCTCGCATTTTCTATTGCATCTGCGCCTTCAAATAACCAGAAATCCCTAGAATTGCATATTCAAAAGCTATCTGGTAGGGAAAGCTCTGAAAAGCTCTTTGATCAGCTAAACACTGGTAGCGTAATCGTGCGCATGGCCAAAGGTCGGTGCTATGTTAATCAAATCACAAACCGCCCCTTGCTGCTGATTGCTGCTGGAACTGGTTTTGCGCAAATGAAAAGCATTGTGGAATACTGCTTGAATAAACAGCATCACGGTGATATTCATCTTTATTGGGGTGCAAAAAAACCCAGTAATTTTTACCTACCTAGCTTGCCTATCCATTGGTCTGAAAAAAAGCTTATTTATCATCCCGTCGTCAGCGATATATCAAGTGAGAGTGACTGGTGTGGTCGGTTTGGTCTTCTTTATGAAGCAGTACTCGCAGATAAAGAAAAAATTACCGAAGCAGAGATCTATATAAGCGGATCACCTAACATGGTATATACGACTATGGACCTTATAGTAGATCATGGCTTTGACCAAAGTCGAGTGCACTCTGATGTTTTTGAGTACGCGCCCAGAAATAATTAAAGCTTCCAGCATTAACCAAAAGCGCTAATAGCCCCTAGAGAAGGAAAGAGATATCATTAATCACGCACATTACGCGGCTTTTACCTATACCATATAGATGGTATCTCTACGCTGAAAATGATTTATCCTGATTTTCAAAATATTACGATAACTTTTATCTAGCCACAATCTCTAGCCTTATAAAACAATTTTTATAGCTTCAATGTGACCCCACGCTTAACCATAAATACCAATACTATCTCTCATTCCTTGCGGTATATACCCATTACACTTCAAGATGCACATTTTCTCGAAACTTACTCCTTAAAATGAAAGGTTATAGCCAAATAGAGGTGAGCTTCTTGAAAGCGTTTGAGTATAGACAGTGAGCATTTAGAAAATAACCACAATATTTAGAAAATAATAGTCGCTTAATTGATATCCTTCTGTTTCAATCACGCAGAGAGAATACCAATAAAAAAATTGAGCTCATTTTTTCTAAGTAACCAGAAGTCATTTGAACATATAACCATTATAAAGACTGAGGTACGGTTATGAAAATAGATGTAACAAACAGAAAAGAAAGAACCTTGTTCATCCTCATGCTAGGAGCATTAACAATGCTAGGGCCGATGGCGGTCGACTTATACCTTCCCGCATTGCCAGCCATCGCTCAAGCTATGGAAGAGCCTCTGAGTAAAATTCAATTTACCCTAAGCGCCTATATAATTAGTTTTGCTTTTGGTCAGCTTATTTATGGCCCGATTTCAGATCGTTTTGGTCGACAAAAAATTATCTTATTGGGTATCATTTTTTTCTTCATAACAAGCTTGGCATCTGCACTTTCTAGTAATGCTATGCAACTTAGCATTATCAGAATATTGCAGGCTATGTCTGGTGCTGCTGTAATGGTCACTATTCCAGCTATGGTAAATGATTTGTTCCCAAAAAAAGATAGCGCAAAAGCATTATCTTCAATTCTATTGGTCATGGTAATTGCACCATTAGTCGCTCCAATTCTTGGTGGTCAGATACTAAAGTTTATGAACTGGCAGGCATTATTTCTTTTTCTTGCAGTACTATCCGCATTGATTTTTTTTCTGGCGGCAATTTTTATTCCTGAAACCTTGCCAGAAGATAGACGCCAAGCATTTACTATACATCATGTATCGCTTAACTACCTGAATATATTAACCAATAAAAATGCCATGGGATGTATTTTATCCAATAGTTTTTTCTTTGCTGGTATGTTCGCATTTATCTCTGGATCACCTTTTGTATACATTAAACTCTTTGGCATAAAACCTGAGTACTATGGATTTCTATACGGGGCTAATATCCTTGCAATAGCCGTAGCAAATATTACTAATCTTAAGCTAATTAATCAGTTCAAGTTATTCAATATCCTTCGATCAGGTAGCTTAATAGCCTCAGCTGCTGGAATAATTGTATTGCTTAATGTTAAAACTGGCTTTGGCGGTTTATTAGGTATCATCCTGCCAATTATGCTATATGCAGCCTCCATGGGACTAACTAGCCCTAACTCTAATGCACTAGCATTAGCGCAATTTCCAAATTCAGCGGCCACTGCCAATGCTGTTTTTGGTGCCCTGAGGTTTTCTTTTGGTGGTCTGGCATCCGCTATCGTCGGTTACTTCAATGATGGCACTGCATTACCTATGGCCACAGTCATTGCAACTTGCGGAATTTTATCGTTTATCCCATTACTGTTAGTAAAGCACCACCCCACAGCTATAGGTGATAACGATAAGCACATTAAACGAGACCCAGCAATAGAATAACTTCATGAATTTGCACATGACCTAAAGCTGGCTAAAGCCAGAACTCCGTTGAAACTCTTCGCAATAGCCTTGCTATTACCCATCATTCAGCTTTGTTCTGGTGTCCAGTCACCCATGCTCATTACGGTAGTTAGAAAACACGATTTATATAAGTTATTTTTTCTCTTAAACACCCTACCCAAAGTCAGGGTAAAGGTTCAGAAGAGTTGATAGTATTCTCGGTATATAAACTCGCCGATTACTTTTGTCATGAACTTCTTCTGATCTTGAAAAGCAGATAGATCGACGGCATAACCGCTTCAAACGTATTCTAAAATTTAGGTTTTAAAAAACTTAAACCGATAGGGTTTCAGTAGCTTGAGTAGCTTTCTCAGCGTTGCACCCGTTCTCCGACCAAAAGCGTGTGCAATGATCCGCTTAAATCGTAGTTCCCATGCATACCAGAGCCAGTACTGATTTTTCTTACTCCCTACAAATGACCACTGTTCATTCATCTCACAGATCAGCTGAACTTTTTCATTTTCAAATGGAAGTTCTGTTACAGCTGGTGGTGATAGTGTTTAAATGAGCAATGATAGTAGTTCGGCTAATTTTGAGGAATCGTTCAATATCGCGAACACCTAAGCCATTATGAGTGAGCTGAAAAATCTGTTCATGGATTCCAGGCTGGTTAGCATTGTAGAGGTAGTCACGTTGAAAGGTTTTATTACAACAACGGCAGACAAACCTTTGCAAGCCTGATCTTGCCTTCCCATTTTTGAAAATATCATCTGATTTACGACAGTGAATACATATAACTTTAACAAGAGCCATAATAATACAACACAAATCTACAAGAGTAGCAGGTTTTGCTAAAATTGATGACTATCAACTCTTATTCATCTTCACCATTTATACAACCAATTATACAATCAGTGATCATAGAAACAAGATCGCAACATCCACATTCAGATCCATCTCCCT
>JAQYUY010000091.1 GCA_028728195.1 Endozoicomonas sp. (ex Botrylloides leachii) | reverse complement strand
GATGCTGTCGCTCTGTGAGACAGCTTTTTATCTTTTTGTACTTTAAGTACACGCTGTATAAAATCATTTGAATAGGTCATAAACGACATTGTCATATTTTTAGATGGCGCGTGCTATATCAGCCATCAAGCAGTTTTAATCAGTCCTGAATGTTGAATGCTCGGGGGAGGGCTTCTTCTTTTAGAGCGGATAGGCTACAAGTATTGCCAGTAAGCTCACCATAAAATTAAACTTTCAATGGTGATGGCAGTGCTCTATTTCAGCGGTATTCTTCAACTGATCGTTGACTTTCTTAATCATTTCTCAATAGTATTTTGTCAAGCACAATCAAGCAAAGACGCTTCATATTTTCTCTATGAGCAGTGATTAGTTCAAGATTTTATTTAGCTTTTAAGCGATCTCGCCTTTGACTTTGTTATATATCCTTTGTCGTAGGTATTACGATGGGGTGACAGGTAAAAATTGATTGTATTGCCCTGTTTATCTGTTGCGCAGAAAGCGCATCTCCCCCTAGTTCCCGATAACTTATACTTTATTTGCAATACTAGCGCACTGCCCGAAGGATGGCTTCAGAAGGAGAGTGTCGATTGGAGAAAGGCTCCATGAGTGGTGTCTTGCAAAGAAAATATTTAAAGCACAACAATATACTCGGATCTCACTTCGCAATAATGTCCTATTGGGTATTAGCAAGATAGTTCTATATCAGTTTTTCTTATAACAAAATGCCTCGAGAAGCCTATATTTATTACTATGGATGTAGCAAGGAAGGAAGTACTATTATGGCCAAAGGGCAGGCAAGATTTCAGTGGGAAGATGAAGATTTCATGGAGAATAAGGATAAAAAGCACGTTCTACGTAGAAAGCGATCTGCTGAAGAACGCAATAAAAAAAAGAAAGCGTCAAAGATTCGTCAAGGCATTGATCGCTACTATACAGTAAGGCAAGCCAATAATGAGGGTGATATAACCCAAAACAACGATGAAGACGAATTTGATAACCCTTCCTATCACTAAATGCTAATTTTCCCCAAATTTTATCTCTTCAGGTTAAGAGGCATTGCTTATACCAAGATTTTTTCTTGAGAAAAGGAGAGGTCTTGGTATGCATTAAGTAATCAGTCTGCAAATTCATATATTGTTCACAGTTATAAAAAATTCTTAATTTATAATATTTATTAGCTGCAACCCAGAGAAGCTTTCTTGCTACGACGCCAGAGTTGGACAAGTCAGGTCTGTCTAATTGGGAGGTAGCCATGTAACTTTATCTATTTTGTCTAGGTTAAGACTGCTATGAAAAAAGCACTTTTCGCTTCTGCGACCCTTGCTTTAACCCTCGCATCACCTTTTTGTAGTGCAGATATTCAGCCAGCACCTGTGAAGTCAACAGGAGTCACCTCTGCACAGCTTATGAAGCGCGCTGCTGTTGACTGGGTTACTGTTGATGAAATTAAACAAAGCCTGAAGGGAAAACCACCTATGGCGGTGGGCTTGGATATTGATGACACTACACTATTCTCTTCTCCAGGCTATTTTAGGGGTAAGATGGAATATTCTCCAAACAGCGATGCTTACCTTAAAAACCCAGCTTTTTGGAAAAAAATGAATGGTGGTTGGGATAATTTTAGCATTCCAAAAACTATAGCTAAGAAGCTGATAAAAATGCATGAGGCTCGGGGCGATACTATTTACTTTATTACCGCTCGCCCTTATACCAAAGGTGAAAAAGTTACCGCTATTATTAAAAGAGATTTTCATATTAAAAATATGAAGCCTGTTATTTTTGCTGATAAAAGCAAGGCAAATCCGCTAGATAAAACAGATAACTTGAAAAAATATCATATTAAACTTTATTACGGTGATGCTAATGCTGATATGACCTCCGCCCGTGCTGCAGGGGCCCGCGGTATTCGTGTTATGCGAGCGGCTAACTCTGCCTTTTACCCATTGCCAAATAATGGTAAATACGGTGAAGAGGTTATTGCTAACTCTCAGGTATAATCAATTTCTGAATCTTTAGCCTTTATGTTTCAATAAGCGGTTCTATTGCTTGTTTTCACCCAGCCTAATCACTTGCTTCTTAATAAGTGTTTGGGCTTGGTGTAGCTGGCATCTGGCCGCATCTGAAATAGAAAAGATTTTGATGGAAAAAGTGCCAATGAGCATAGTATCGGCTGTCGGTAATATCAGGCAGTACAGGAGAGTAAAATTAAAAACCGAGTATTAACTTTCGCTGATAGGATTTGTAAATAGAATTTAGTCAGCGGTTGCCTGATAAGACTATTTTATAGGCATGGGTAAGCTGCCCCAGTCTGAAACTAATCAGAACAAAAGGACAGGTTATCAGTTAAGAGGCGGAGTAAAATGACCTTATTTGATCTTGTATTCCTTATACTCAACATGCTTACGTACGACAGGGTCGTACTTTTTGAATACTAGTTTATCTGGTGTATTACGTTTATTTTTAGTGGTTGTATAGTAGTGGCCAGTGCCTGCAGAGGAGACCAGCTTAATTTTTTCGCGAATGCCTTTTGCCATGAATGAATACCTTATGGTGTTTAAATCTTCTGCCCAGCATTACGCAGGTCAGTCAGAATGACATCAATGCCTTTCTTATCAATAATGCGCATGCCTTTTGCAGAAACACGTAGGCGCACGAAACGATTCTCACTCGCTACCCAGAAACGCTTATAGTGCAAATTAGGCACAAAGCGACGACGAGTTTTGTTGTGTGCATGGGATACATTATTCCCAGTAACAGGCCGTTTACCGGTAACCTGACAAACCTTGGACATTTTTATGGCCTCTCAAACCAATACTCCAGCCATGAGGCCGGGCATCTTCTACTGAATTCTAAAATATGCTTAGGGGGAGAGCTGCCCATGGTTTTATTAGCAACTGCCCTCTTACAAAGACTGGGCTTTATACCAAAATTGACTAACTAATGCAAATTACTAGCAGGATCAACAACCTCTCATAACGTCGGTTTTTCTTTAATAAATACAACTAGGCTACAACTTAGCAAAGGAAATATAGACAAACCTAAATGCAAAATGCAATGACCTGTTAGGGAGTAAACCACTGATTCTATTGTACTCAACGTCAAAGGGCTCTGTTGATGGTAAAAATACATTGTTCATCAACTAAACAATCGGCTATTAACTGGTTGTAAATATATATTTTGTTATTTAGCCCTAATTTTAGCCTCAAAGACAGCTGCACGGTTATGCAGTCTGGCTAGAAACCTTGATATAACTGGTTTGAAAGGCATATTTTATTTGTTAATGCAATGCTCTAAGACAGAAGCTTTTTTATCAGCATCGGATTCATAGTAGCGGGAAAAAAGGTAGCCTAAAACAGCATATGATTAAAAACTATCTACTTGATGGATATCAAACTATTTTTATAGATAAATAGCGAATGGCTCGCTCTGTAATCACTGATACTTATTGAACTCTTTTAGCAATAGGTATACAAACGTCATACCAATGCAATTTCAGGTCGCAATCAGTAACATCCCCTTGCTATTTTTTTCTGATAATCACAGAAATTTATAAACCGGCATGATTCGCCTGCTGGATAGAGCTTAGTAAAATATGAATACTTTTAAAGACGTCCGTAAGCTGACCATTGAACAGGCTCAAGTCTGGATGACTGAGCATATGCCAGAGCAGGAGAGTAAACAAGCAGGGCTATTAGCTGACTATTATTTTCGGCAGACGCAAATAAAAGATCTGCTAACTATTTCAGCTGATGATTGCTATGGTTCCCTCCTTTGCCTTTGGCAGTTCATTCAGCATAAAGTACCAGGGGCCTTTAAGTTTAGAGCCTATAACCCCGAACCGGAAGAACATTTCTGGCATTCAACCCACAGTATTATTGAAATACTGGGTGATGATATGCCATTTTTAGTTGCCTCTGTCATGATGGAGCTAGACCGCCAGGAAGTAGCTGTTCACAATCTAACCCATCCCGTAATTAGATCAATACGTGATAAAAAAGGCCAGCTTATTACACTTCAGCCCGCTGACGCAGACCAAAACGGAGGTCATCCTGAGACGCTGATGCGTATCGAGATTGATCGACAAGATAATGCTAAAGAGCTGAGCCGTATTATTGAAGGTATTCAAGAGGTTATTAGCGATGTTGAGCAGATAGTGCGCGACCGTTCAGCAATGGAAGCACAGCTGAATAAGGCTATCCATTGGTGCAAAACACAGCCTCAACAGGTAACTGAAGAAGAGCAAGCAGAAGTCATTGATTATCTTCAGTGGTTAAAAAAAGATAATTTTTTATTTATTGGCTATCGGTACTATGAGCTGGATCAAACAAGTAAAGGTACTTGCCAGCGTATTAAACAAGGCTCTGCCTTGGGCACCTTTCGTGAAGATACCCCAAAAACTTCAACTGAAACTTATTTATCACCTTATCTAGCTTCCAAATTGCAAGAACCAGAGCTACTGATTATTACCAAGTCTTCCAGTCGATCAACGGTGCAGCGTCATTCCCACATGGATTATCTTGGTATAAAGCAATTTAATGAAAAAGGTATAGTTATAGGTAAATGGTGTTTCTTCGGGCTTTTTTCATCTCAAGCCTACTCTGCGCCTATTGAATATATTCCGCTACTCAGAAAAAAAGTAGCCACCTTGTTGGATATGTCGGAAACGCCAGAAAATAGCCATCGAGGTAAAGCGCTGCGCCACATAATCAGCAATTTCCCGCGAGATGAAATTCTTCAGGCTACTCAGGAACAATTGTTCAATACCATCATGGGCATTCTAGATTGCAATGAGCGCCGACAATTAAGAGTATTCCTGCGTCCTGACTGTTACGATCGCTTTGTGACCGCTATGATTTATGTGCCTCGTGATCGTTTTAATACGGAAATGCGACAGCGGTTTCAAACGATTTTAATGGATGAGTTAGGTGGTAATAGTGTTGACTTTAATGTCTATCTTTCAGAAAACCCCTTAGTCCAGCTTCAATTTGTTGTGCATTGTCACAATTCCAACGAACGAAGTTTTGAAGAAAACACACTAGAACGAATCCTCACCGAGGCTACTCTGGACTGGAAAGACCATTTGCAGCAGGCCATTCTCGATAAACACGGAGAGGCTGCTGGGGGATTTTTATATCGCACTTATGCTAATGCCTTTCCTGCTGCTTATCGCGAAGATGTTCATCCTCGGCAATCCGTAGCAGACATTGAACGCTTATCAGCGCTTAAAGATAAAGCAGAGCTAAGCACATCTCTTTATCATCCGGTGAATGATTTTAGTCATTGTCATTTTCGTGTGCTTGGCAAAGGAGAGCAGTTAGCATTATCCGAAGTATTACCCATTCTAGAGCATATGGGCGTTCGAATATTCAGCGCACGCCCCTATACCGTTCATCCCAAAGATAATGAAAACAGCTGGGTTCACGATTTTAGCATTGAGCCAAACCCTAACCTTAATCTAGACGACAGCTCTCTTCGTGAACAATTTCAGGATGTGTTTACTAGAACATGGAAAGGCCAGCTCGAAAATGATGGGTTCAACGCCCTCGTGGTTAATGCTGGACTCAATTGGAAACAAATTACCCTGATCAGAGCGCTGGCAAAGTACTTAATACAATTGCAGGTATCTTTTAGTCAATATTATATGGAGAGGGTTCTCAATAATAATGCAGAAATTACCAGACAGTTAGTTAAGTTATTCGACGTTCGTTTTTCTCCCCGTAGAACAGGTAACAGAAAGAAGACCGCCGATAGCGTTATCGCAAAAATTAAGAAGCTACTTGATGATGTAGCCAATTTAGATGAGGACAGAATTCTCAGACATTTTCTCAGCGTCATTCAAGCGATGCTCAGAACCAGTGCTTACCAAATCAATGAGGAAGGCCAACCAAAAGACTACTTGTCGTTTAAATTAAAGCCAGCAGCTATACCTGCTGCTCCCCAGCCAAGGCCCTTGTTTGAAATTTTTGTTTATTCACCCTCAGTCGAAGGCGTGCATATGCGAGGCGGAAAAATTGCCCGTGGTGGGCTACGCTGGTCTGATCGCAGAGAGGACTTTCGAACAGAAATTCTGGGGCTGGTTAAAGCACAAATGGTGAAGAATGCCATTATTGTTCCTCATGGCGCCAAAGGCGGGTTTATTCCTAAACAATTGCCAGTCAATGGCTCAAGAGATGAGATCATGGCAGAAGGCGTGAAAAGTTATAAGATTTTCATCTCAGGACTGCTCGATATTACTGATAATATGCGCCAAGGGAATATTATTCCCCCAGATAAAGTAGTTCGCTACGATGAAGACGATCCTTACCTTGTTGTTGCTGCTGATAAAGGCACAGCCACTTTTTCAGATATAGCAAACAGTATGTCTGAAAAATATAACTTCTGGTTAGGTGATGCCTTTGCATCTGGCGGCAGTCAAGGCTATGACCATAAAGGGATGGGTATTACTGCACGAGGTGCTTGGGAGTCAGTCAAGCGGCTCTTTAAAGAACGTAGTATTGATAGCCAAACAACAGGTTTCACTGCGATAGGTATCGGAGATATGGCAGGTGATGTCTTTGGCAATGGCATGCTTCTATCGAAACATATTCGTCTCATTGCAGCATTTAATCATATGCACATTTTTATCGATCCAGATCCAGAAGCAGAAACTAGTTACATTGAGCGACAAAAGCTGTTTAAAATGCCTCGCTCAAGTTGGGATGATTATGACCGATCACTGCTATCTAAAGGCGGTGGAATTTACAGTCGTCAGGCCAAAAAAATCAAGCTAAGCCCAGAAGCAAGACAAGCATTAAATATTAGAAAAAGCACACTTACTCCTGCTGATCTTATTAAGAATATTCTGAAGGCACCTGTTGACCTTCTTTGGAATGGGGGTATTGGTACGTATGTCAAAGCATCCACAGAAACACACTCTGATGTGGGCGATAGAGCAAATGACAATCTTCGAATTAATGGCGATGAACTAAAAGCCAAAGTCGTTGGTGAAGGTGGCAATCTTGGTTTAACCCAGAAAGCCAGAATTGAGTTTGCTCGTAATGGAGGGCTGATTAATACGGATGCTGTTGATAACTCTGGTGGCGTCGATACCTCTGATCATGAGGTCAACATCAAGATTTTATTGGATCAAATTGTTGCGGCTGGAGATATGACTCAAAAGCAACGCAACCAGCTATTAGCAAAGATGACTGATGAAATTGCCTGGTTAATATTACGCCATAACTTTCTGCAAAGTCAGCGTCTAAGTCTGAGTAACCACCAAAGTACGGCTTTATTCAATGACCATCGTTACCTGATTCGTAAGTATGAGGATGAGGAAAGGTTGAATCGTCAACTTGAGTGTCTGCCGACAGATTCTGAAATGAAAGCCAGGGCACTCCGCGAAGAAGGGTTGTGTCGACCTGAAATAGCCGTATTGCTATCTCATGCCAAGCTTAAACTCTTTGAAGACCTTGTAGAAGCGCGTGTTGATGAAGATGACTATCTATCAAAGGCACTGTATCAATATTTCCCCTCTCAATTGCAAGAGAGCTTTTCTGAACAAATCAATCAGCATCCGCTGAAAACTGAGATACTGGCAACCCATCTGGCCAATAATGTGGGCAACCGGATGGGTGCCATTTTTATTGAATATATCCAACAAGAAACGCGCTGCAGTGTTATTGATGCACTAAGAGCCTTTATTGCAGTGGTTGAAATACAATCAATACCGCTTATCTGGAATGAATTTGAAACCCTTGGTTTAAGTGTGAAAGATGAAATTCAACGTAGTGAGCAAGTCCGTATTCAACGATTGATTGAGCAGTCCTGCATCTGGTTAATCAAAACTCATGGCAATAATTTGAATATTCAGCAGCTGATAGACACCTATAAAACCGGAACAGATACTGTTGCAAGCCAGCTCGATCAGTTGGTTAGCGACAAAAGTCGTGAATGGCTACAAAAAACCACTGGACAGTTGATGGTGGAAAAATTTGACTCAGAGTTAGCCTATAAGTGTGCCGCACTGAGATATCACTATTACGCTTTAAGCATTGTCTTTATTGCTAACCGAAATAACCAACCGGTAGAAACTGCTGCAAAAGTCTACTTTTCAATGGAAGACCATTTATCGTTATACTGGCTACGAGGACAAGTAAAAGAGTTGCCTGTTGGCGACTTATGGCAACGTAAAGCTCAATCGTCTATAAGAGATCAGGTCGATCGCTGCTTGGGTGAGAATTGCTCTCGAGCGCTGTCAGCCTCTGGTGTGAATGCTGATGAAGCCATGGCTGATTGGCTCAAAGCTAATCAGTCGCAGCTAAAGCGTTGGCAATCAACCATTAGTACAATTCAAGCTGCACCGAAGCAAAGCTTGGCAATGCTTTCCGTTGCTGTGCAAGAGCTCTCTTTAATGGCAACAAGCTGACTACCTACTGTAAGCACTGAAAGGGCACTGTTATACAGTGCTTGCAACTTTTTCTTTTTATATCTGTCATAAAGTCGGCACATAACGTTATAGCATGGCCGTTAGTACCATTAATCTATAGTTTATAGTATGCGTTGATTCTCGGTGTAGTGAATATATAGCAGGCATAACTAATAATACAAACTTAGGTTATCTCAGGGACGGGCATGATCACTATTCAGGTACCGGCTTCTTATGGTGATGGTCAAAACTTACTGTTGGCCAGTCCTACCTCATATGGTTATGGGTTTGGCTTTGCTACTGTTCGGGTCGTAAACCCTTACCCCTATCTTCAAACAATGGCATCATCTATGCCTCTTTTACCTCTACCAACAGCCAATACTCGTATTATAAACCGTCCTGTATACCCTTTAAATCTTGCCTATCCAGTTATTATGCCCGTTTGCTATCAGGCTCCTTTAGAACCTTCTTGGCAAACAGGTGGATGGGATATACCTCATCATATCGATAGCTATTCAGGCGAAAGCGAGGCTATAGTAGCATCAGCAAATGACCCAGTCATACCTCAGATGAGTGATCAACCAAAAACAAAAAGAGATATAAGTACTAATACAGAACCTTTGGGTGATAGGGCGCTTCAATATGATAAGTATCATGCTCCTAAAGTTATGTTCGAAGATACAAAAGCACCAGCTGATGATGAATTAATTGAAACAGAGGAAGATGACATTACAACACCACAGTACACAGCTAGTACTAAAACCTCAAAAAATGAAGAGGTAGCGCCGCCACCAATTGAGATGAGGGAAGATTTTGAACGCAAGCTTAAAAAAGCATTAAAGCACAAAAAGGCTACGACTGTATTTAAGCTACTGGAAAATAAGAAAAATAAGGATTTGAGCAGAATAATAAACAGCCAAGGAGAAAATCTGCTGTTTATTGCCTGCACATATAAGCATTATAAACTGGCTGAATTTCTGCTTAGCTCTAGTGAGATTAATATTAATCAGTGCTCAAAGGACGGCTTTACTCCTTTACATATGGCTTGTCATAAGGGTGATACAGATCTGGTGAGTTTGCTGCTAACTTATGGAGCTGATTGTTTAGCCCATGACAAGATATTAGGGCAGTCACCTTTACATATTGCAGCTCAACGCAATAATAAACAGTTGATTAGTATGCTGTTAAATAAACTTGTAGATAAGAAACAGCTAGATGGAATCGACGCAACTGATTCAAATGGCTTTACGCCATTGATGCTAGCGGCTAAGCGGGGTCACACTCGAGCGGTAAGTGCTTTACTACAATATAATGCTGATGCCTTGTTAACAGTTCCTGATGGCAATATATACGCAGGCAAGACAGCCTATGATTTAGCTGATCTTAAAAGATTAAATATTTTGACAAAGATGAAATTAAAAGAACGTATAAAACGCCTGAATTTCTTTAATAAACGTCAGAAAATGTAAAGATATATCTTGTATAAGCTTTTATTAGAGATATCAAATAACATTATTTAACAATATCAAAAAAACTGGCTATAAATCATCTTTTAATGTAATAATTTTCTATTCTTTTTTTTCTTATCTTCGTCAAGCTGGTGGTAAGTAAACCTCGTTTAGGGGCAAAAATAAAAATCAGTAAAAAAACAAAACCGGCAGCTGATGCGATGGCGCTGGTAGGTGGAATGTCTAGACACATGCCAATATAAACGCCAATAAATGAACTCATGATAGCTACAATAGATGCAATAATTAACATATTGCTGAGTCGATTAGATAATAAGTAAGCTGCTGCTGGTGGCGCAATCATAAGCGCTACTATCAATATAGAACCAGCAATTTTAAAACCTGCGACAGTTATTAATGAAACAAGAAATAACCAAATGTAATTTAATAAAGCTGGTTTGAATCCAAATCGTCTTGCTAACAACGGTTCAAATAGCATCAGTTTAATCTCTTTAAAACAAACCGATAAAAATGTAATACATATAACCAAAAGTATTAACATAATAATGAGAGATTTTGGAAATTTAAATACACCCATTAGTAGTACGCTATTAGAAGCGGCTGAGGTTAAGGCTCCTTCAATAATACAGTCTGCATGAAAATGTGCATTTGGAATAATTTTTTTAAAAATGAGCACGCCCAAACTAAACATACCGGAGAAGACAAGACCCAAAGCGGCATCTGAATCAACTAAATGGGTGCTGCTTAGCCACTGTGTTAACCAAACCATAACTAAGCCACTGAGTGCAGCACACATAATAAGTAATGGCGAGTTGACATCTTTAATCAAAATAAATCCAATTACCAACCCAGGAAGTAACGCATGGCTTAATCCTTCGCTCACCATGGTTTTCCGACTAACTAATAACAACGTGCCGCATAATGCGCATACAACAGATGTTACCAAACAGAGTGCATAGATAGACTCAATAAACGACATTTGATTTTTTCCTAATCAACAACCCTCGCTCAGGCGAAAAGAAAAGAGACAGTAAGAAAAAACTGGTAAGTATAATAATAATGACAGGGCCTGTAGGCATTCTATCGATTATTGCACTTAGCGCAGCGCCTAGCCCTGCACCACATCCCCCAATCAATCCAGCCAAACATACCATAGCATTTAGATGTCTAGTCCATTGCCTTGCCGCACTAGCAGGAGCAATTAGCATAGAAGTCATGAGAATAACACCCACAATTTGTAGGCCAATGACAATACCAACAACCATCAAGCAAAGTATCAATAACTCTAGGCCATGAACTGGTAACCCCAAGCTCCTAGCATATTCCGCGTCAAACGTAAGTACCTTAAGGCGTGACCAAAATAGGGTGAGAAGTAACATAGCACTCCCCCCCAAAATTAAAATCATCCATAAGTCATCAAGCGTCATTGCAGCGGCCATACCAAATAAGTAATCTTCTAACCCAGCATGGCCCTGAATTGGAGAGTTTTTTCCTTGAATCCACTTTAATAACGTTAACCCTGTACCAAAAAAGATGGCGAGAATTAATCCAAGCCCTGCATCTTCTTTTATTCTTGTCGTCTGGGTAATTAATTTTGTCAATAGAAGTGCAAGCACACCAATAAAAATAGCACCCGGGATAAGCACTAGGAGAGATTTATTGCCAACACCAGCAATCAAATAAGACAAACAAAAAGCACCAACAATGCCTAATAAAGACGCATGAGAAACGACATCTCCCACAAGGCTCTGCTTGCGAAGATAAGCAAAACAGCCTAAAGCCCCACTAACACCACCAATTAATGCACTGCCACCAACCACCAAGCGAAATGTATAGTCAGAGAATAGTTCAGGCCACATTATGGAGTGCTCCCAAAATTTATATCCGTAAACACACCGTATGCAGACTGAATATTAGCACTTGTTAGGGATTCATCCGTGGGGCCACATGCGATAACGTCTTTATTCAATAAAATAATATGATCAAAGTAATGTTTAGCTGTGGTTAAGTCATGATGAACAAGCACAATAGTATTACCTTCGCCCCTGACTTTATGAAGTAGCTCAATAATGAGCTTTTCAGTGATTGCATCAACCGCAGCAAATGGTTCATCCATCAGATAAATGGACGCTTGTTGGACAAAAGCCCGAGCAAGAAACACTCTTTGTTGTTGACCACCTGACAGTTCACCAATTTGTCGATTAGCAAAGTCTTCCATCTGAACCTTTGCTAAAGCTTCCATAGTCTCTTTTTTTTCTTTTTTTTCTGGACGTTGAAACCAACGCAATCGGCCGTACGTGCCCATCATTACCACATCAAAAACAGACGCAGGAAAATCCCAGTCAACAGAATTTCTTTGTGGCACATAAGCAACAGAAGATGCATCACCTTGGTGAAATATCACATGCCCTGAAGGACAAGGAACCATACCCAGTATAGCTTTCAGTAATGTACTTTTTCCCGCGCCATTCGGTCCAATAATGCCGGACATAGAAAACCGTGGAATATTAACATCAACACTTCTCAATGCTGACTGTAAACCGTAGGCAACCGTCAGTTGCTTGGTTTCAATAGCCATTTCCATAATTACTTGCCAAGAGAGTCTGCAATCAAATCAACATTGTATTTAAAGGCGCCTAAAAATGTATTAAGAGGCGGGTTTGTTCCTAAATCATCGGAATATAACGGTGCTTTTGAAATTTTGACACTCCAGCCTTTAGATCTGCATGCTTCTTGCAGAGCATTTGTTACTTTGGAATTTGTCATATTTTCGAAGAAAATAACTGGAATTTTTCGTTTGCTCACTGTACCAGCTACTTCCCGCATCGTTTTTACATCGGCTTCGGCATCATTACCAACGCCTAAAATAGCGAGAGACTCGAATCCATAGACTTTTGCAAAATAATTAAAAGCATCATGGGCGCTTACAATAACTCGTTTTTCTTTTGGGATAGTATTGAATCTCTCAATCGCATATTCATGCACTAAGGCAATGCTATTAACGTAGGCTTCACCATTTTTCTTATAGATTTCTGCATGCGCTTTATCTATTTCACATAACCTATTAGTTAGCTCTTTTATACAAATAATCCAGCTAGGTAGATGGTTCCAAATATGCGGATCAAATGGTGCGTTTGGATTAACTTCTCTGTCTTCTACCCAATCTAATCGAGCTTCATTCGGAAAGGCATCAGCCATAGCCCATGATTTTTTACTTAATTCATGATGCAGAATATCATGTAGTTTTGCTTCAAGATGAAAACCATTATAGAAAATAGCAGTTGCTTCATTCATATCCCTTACATCTTTGATACTCGCACTATAGGAGTGAGGATCAACACCAGGCTGACATAGCAAGGTAATATTCACATCGACGCCTTGAGAAAGGTTCCGCAAAGCATCTGCAATATGCCCTGTGGTAGCAACCCATAAATGTCGCTTGATTTCCATGATATTATCTAAGGTGCTATTCGGTTGCTTAGTTATATCACCTGAAGCAGGCTGGGTTCTATCAGTAGCTAGACAGATTTCCGTTAAAAAAATAGAGGCCAGGCAAGTCAAAAAAATAAAATTAAAATGTTTCATCAACTACTCATTTAGTAATCTTTTTTTCATAAAAAAGTCAAGACTAATTCTCAAAATTATCTATACCTATTTTTCTTATGGGTATTACTTTATTTATCGTTACTCGCTCTAATTATCTATTCTTTATAGGTTCTTAGGTCAAAGCCTAGTAGCACTTTGGCATCTTATCGATATAAAGAATGGTATCGATTAATTGCAATTAAGAATCAGTCTCATAAAATGTAGACTAACGTTTGTAAAATAGCTAGAAGTAATATTTTACAAAAATTATTAATTTTTCCTTAATACATAGCGAGTTCTATTAATTACGATCACTAGAAACTATTAAGTCAGAAAAAGGTATATTATCATAAGTTTTTCCTTTAAATTTCTATAAAAATTTAGCTTGCATAGTTAACGAAAGTAAAAAAATTATTATGGTATAGAATCATGATTTTTTTAATTAAAATAAAAGATTAGCCAAAAATTAAAAATAATTATTTATTTTTAGTGCCCATAACATAACTAAAAAATAAACCTACTTTTGATGTAGACTCTTGCAAGCATAATGCTTAGCCAAGTATAGAAAGTAAATATATTAAGGCATGGGAGAAATACTCCGATCGCTATCTTTTGTTACCTATGATCATGTCTTTTGTAGGCGTATTTCCTTAAAAACCAATGCTATCCTATATCATCGCTTCCTACGTATGCTATAAATGCAGCCTGTAAAGATGCTGAATAATATGTGTTGATAGCTATGAAACAGTTTAAACGAGTGGGAGTAACAGGTCGCCAAGGGCGAGCCGAAATCATTGATACGCTGCAACGCTTATTGCTTTTTATGATGGGGCAGGAAGTCACGGTTATTCTTGATGAACGTATTGAAGGCTTACTACCGGAACATCAACTGTTAACCTGTAAGCGGGCGGAGATGGGGCTGCAATGTGATTTGGTTATTGTTGTTGGTGGCGATGGCAGTTTATTGGGTGCTGCCCGCGATTTGGTTAACCATAATGTGCCCGTGATTGGCATTAATCGTGGCAATCTTGGGTTTTTGACAGATATTTGTCCTAATGAACTAGAACAGCAACTGTCCAGTGTGCTTGAAGGCAACTACTTGGTAGAATCTCGCTTTTTACTGGATACTCGTGTCATAAGAAATGGTAGCGTGATCGGTGAGGGGGTATCACTGAATGATGCGGTGCTTCACCCAGGCACATCAACCCGTATCATTGAGTTTGAACTCTTTATTGACGAACTATTTGTATACAAGCAACGATCAGATGGTTTAATTATATCAACCCCAACGGGCTCAACAGCTTATGCATTATCAGGTGGAGGTCCTATAATGCATCCCAGTATAGATGCTATGGTGCTGGTGCCGATGTTTCCACACATGTTGACTAATCGTCCATTGGTGGTTGGTGGTGAAAGTCAGTTGAAATTGGTTATCACTAGTGCCAACAGCATTTCACCTCAGGTTAGCTGTGATGGCCAGGTGCATATCGCCGTAGCACCTGGGGATGAAATTCTGATTAACAAAAAACCTAAAAAGCTTAACTCAATCCACCCTTTGACACACAACTTCTACGAAGCGTGCCGCTCAAAATTACGGTGGAATTATCAAGGATACAGTCAGTGAGTGAACCATCACGCGATAAAAGCTATAGAGCTTTAGAGTTAACCATCGCTGCAGATATAAAGCCTTTGTCGTATTTCATCTCGCGTGAGGGTATCGCACATAAAGTAACAGAAGAATCAGGTAAACAGATTATCTGGACAAAAACTGCGGAGCATGCATCCCAAGTAGAGCAATATTATCGTGATTGGCAATGTGGTTTATTGAGATTACAAGATCCGCCTAAACAAAACAAACCTTCTCTCAAGAAGCTAACCAATAAAATCGCTTGGCGCGAGTTTCCGATAACATTATTCTTTATTGGTGTATCCATTCTAGTTGGAGTTATCTCTGGTTTTGGTCACTCTTTGGAGCTGATTAATGCTTTAACCTTTACGCCCTTTCAAATTATTTCAGATGGCTTAGGTAGTACTATGCTTCACTTTTATACGCTATCTGCTGTTTTAGACCACAGACAATATTGGCGATTTTTTACTCCTGTTTTTCTTCACTTTAGCGTGGTCCATTTAGCATTTAATATGCTTTGGCTATTTGACTTGGGAAAGCGTATAGAAGCGAAGCAAGGGGGAATACATCTAGCCTTGATAGTACTGGCAACAGGGGTCGCATCAAATATTGTCCAATATGCTTGGGATAGTAACGATGCTATTTTTGGTGGATTTTCCGGGGTTGTATTTGGTCTTATAGGTTACTGCATGGTACGGGAAAAGGTGGATAAATCCTGCAATTTCTGTATATTACCGACGGTATATGGTTTTATGCTGGCCTATCTTGCTATAGGCTATAGCGGTATTCTAGACGGTTTATTTGGCGGTAATCTTGCTAATGGCGCACATACCGGTGGTTTACTTTCAGGCGCTTTGTTGGGTGCACTTTCTGGGGTAATTTTTAGGGAAAAATCAATTTAATCAGCCAGTTGTTTTGCTGTATTAAGGGTCTCTCTTAGTTGATATAGCCGTGTATACCCATCCCCTTTAGGCAAGGAGTATCAGTAGCTTATTGATCTTAAGGAAGAACAATGCAATGAATATTAAACAAGTCTTGAGCCAGTTAACCCCGAATCTTTATTATGCTTTACGCCAATCTCTGGAGTTGAGTAAATGGCCTGATGGACGGGATCTAATGCCAGAGCAAAAAGAAATTGTGCTTGAGGCGCTTATTATTTACGAGCATGACCATATACCTGTGACTAAGCGCATGGGCTATATTCCTCAGCAGTGTGGCAGTAAGTCTTCCAAGCAACATGCATCCACACCAGACACTATTTATCCGGTTTAAGATATAATGAGGGGTTCGTGTGTCAGCGATTGATCCAGCCAAAAAAAAAATATTATCCGGTAGCCTAAGTAAAATGTCGATCGCATTCAATAATCCTATTGACTACAATTTGGTTGTTGGCGATCAAAAGTTATCACTGAATAAGCTGCTAGGACAAAAAATCACACTAGAATACTTAGGCGTTATCAATTGTAGACATTGTGGTCGTCGAACCAAAAAAAGCTTTAACCAAGGCTTTTGTTACCCCTGTTTTCGCAAGTTGCCTCAGTGTGATATATGTATTTTGAGTCCAGAAAAGTGCCATTATGATCAGGGTACTTGCCGAGATGAACAGTGGGGCGAACAGTTTTGTATGGTCGATCATATCGTCTATCTAGCAAATTCATCCGGACTTAAAGTAGGCATTACCCGTGCCAGTCAAATGCCAGTGCGCTGGATTGACCAGGGGGCTATACAAGCATTGCCTATTTTTAAAGTGGCAACCCGTTATCAGTCGGGTTTGCTAGAAATACTATTTAAGGGCTGCGTTTCCGACCGTACTAACTGGCGAACTATGCTCAAAGGTTCTGTTGAACGCATCAACCTCAAGCAAAAGGCAAAAGAATTGCTTGATACCAATCAGACCCCGATTGAGGCATTACAAGCCCAGTTTGGTTTGAATGCAATTCAACCTATCATTGATATGGATGAATGGTCATTTGAATACCCAGTAAAACAATACCCTACTAAAGTAATATCCCAATCTTTTGATAAAACACCGATGATTGATGGCGTACTGCTTGGCATCAAAGGACAATACCTTATTTTAGATTCAGGCGTACTGAATATACGTAAGCACACGGCTTATCAAATCAGAGTTTCTGTCCATTAAATAACATAACTTAACTGCGCCTATGTGCATTAAATAATACGATAAATAAGCAGGCATAATTATGAAAGAGTCTCAACCTAAGCCTATTTTCCTTAAAGACTACCAAGCGCCGGAGTACTGGATAGACAAAACTGAGCTAACGTTTGAACTTTATGAAGATGAGACATTAGTGACAGCCAAGCTTCATATGCACAAAAATGAGCATACTCAAGGATTGCCAAAACTGACACTACTAGGCATAGATATTGAACTCATTTCTATTAGCCTTGATGGTCGACAGTTGGATGCCTCTGAGTATCAAATTAACAAGGATAAATTAATACTGTCTATTGAGTGCAGTTCATTTACAGTAGAAATAAAAAATCGCATCAAACCACAAGAGAACACATCACTGGAAGGACTGTATAAGTCCAATGGCATGTTTTGCACTCAGTGTGAAGCAGAAGGGTTTAGAAAAATTAGCTATTACTTAGACAGACCTGATGTGATGTCGGTATTTTCCACCAAGATTATTGCAGATAAAACACGATACCCGATACTGCTGGCTAATGGTAATGATATTGAACGCGGTGACTTAAGCGATAATCGACATTGGGTTAAATGGGTTGACCCTTTTAAAAAGCCCAGCTACCTGTTTGCTCTGGTCGCAGGTGACTTACAATATAACCAAGACCATTTTGTCACTATGAGTGGTCGCAAGGTCGAGCTGAAAATTTTTACTGAAGCCCATAATATTGATAAGTGCGACCATGCCATGGCATCGCTAAAAAAAGCTATGAAGTGGGATGAAGAGGTATACGGCCGAGAATATGACCTAGATATTTTCATGATTGTGGCAGTTGACCACTTTAATATGGGTGCTATGGAAAATAAGGGATTGAATATCTTTAATTCTTCCTGTGTGTTAGCCAGCCCAGAAACCGCTACAGATAATCGGTATCAGCGTGTTGAAGGAGTTGTCGCACATGAATATTTTCATAATTGGTCTGGTAATCGGGTCACATGCCGTGATTGGTTTCAACTAAGCCTAAAAGAAGGGTTTACCGTCTTCAGGGATAGTGAGTTCTCCGCAGATATGAACTCACGGGGCGTAAAGCGGATTGAAGACGCAACTGTTCTTCGCACAGCACAGTTTGCTGAAGATGCAGGCCCTATGGCGCATCCAATACGACCAAAGTCTTTTATTGAAATTTCTAACTTCTATACCGTTACTATTTATGAAAAAGGTGCTGAAGTTGTTAGAATGATTCACACTCTTTTAGGCGCTGAAAACTTCCGCAAAGGTTCTGATCTTTACTTTGATAGGCATGATGGTCAAGCCGTTACCTGCGAGGACTTCATCAAAGCTATGGAAGATGCTAGCGGCTATGATTTAACGCAATTTAGAAGGTGGTATGATCAAGCAGGAACACCAGTGCTAAATGTAACTGATCACTTTGATCTAACATCCAGTCAATATGAATTAACCATTGAACAAAATTGCCCGCCAACGCCGGACCAAACAACCAAAGAACCTTTTCATATACCGGTTCGCTTAAGTTTATTAGATCAAACAGGTCAGCCTTTATCTCTTAACCCGCAGAATGAGACTGAAATAATTTTAGAGCTTAAAAAAGCAAAAGAGACGTTCATATTTGAAGGTATAGCAGCTAAGCCGTTACCATCTATTTTGCGAGGTTTTTCTGCGCCGGTGCATTTAAACTACGATTACAGTCGAGAAGATATGGTCTTCTTAATGCAGCATGATACTGATAGTTTCAATCGTTGGGATGCAATGCAACGTTTATTTATGAATGAAGTCAATGGGTTAGTGGAATCTTATAAAAATAGTCAACCCAAAGAACTTGACCCCTTACTTATTAGTGCATTTGGCAAAATCATTACTGATGAATCATTAGATATGGCTGTTAAAGCAGAAATGTTGAGTCTTCCATCAACAGCTGCTATTGCAGCACAAAGTAATGTCATTCATCCTGAGCTTATTCATGATGTACGCCAAAAGTTAAGACAAGCTATTGCTAGAGCGCATCAAACCAAGTTGCTTAGCCTATGGACTGAACTAAGCCAAGAAAAAGCCTATAAGCCTCAAGCAAACGATATTGCCGAGCGCAAACTGAAAAATACATGTTTGAGCTATCTGATCGTATTAGAGAATCTACAGTACCTCGAGCTAGCCGATGGGCAATATCAGAAATCTACTAATATGACTGATCGCCTCAGCGCCTTGTCCTGCATTGTTAATGCTGTATATCAGCAGCCTGAACTGATTCAGCGTCGATTGATGGACTTTCAGCAACACTACCAAAACGATGCTAATAGCATGGATCAGTGGTTCAGTGTGCAGGCTTCCAGCGCTAAAATGGGCACTTTAGAACATATTAAAACATTGATGCAACATGAAAAATTTGATGCAACTAGCCCTAATAAGGCGCGTTCCTTAGTTGGCTCATTTACTCAAAATATGGTGCAATTTCATAAAAATGATGGCAGTGGTTACCACTTTTTAGCGGGTCTGATTATTGAATATGATCGTAAAAATCCGCAATTAGCATCACGCCTAATGCAGCCATTGACTCGCTGGAAAAAATTTGAACCTATTTGTCAGGAACAGATGAAAATCGCATTAGAGATGATTCGAAAAACGCCTGACTTATCCACTGATGTATTTGAAGTGCTTACTAAAAGCATGTGATACTAATCATCTTTTCCAACTACGCTATTGCGTTGGAGCTTCTCGCAATAGCTATTTTATTACTCGCTATTCTGCCCTGTTCTGGAATCTGGCTGAGCGCGTATAGGCAGAAAAAGTAGTGATTTGAAAGACAGTGGGTATATAAATTCAACTTTCAAGGCCCTATTAAAACAGTGGGCGCACCTACGACAATGGTACCGCCATGCGCCGTTGAGTCACCCATTCTTGCTGCCGGTCGATTATTAATTAATACCGTAAAGCTACCTGCAACTATCGCATCAGGTGGACCAACACATAAACACATTTGCCCTAAAGTAGCAGCCGGCATTCCACAAACTAACACAGTACATGGCAAGGGTAGTACTGGGCCACCTACATGTGGAATAGGCGGTATACTGGGTGTTTGCATAGGGCATACATGCATATCACCGGCTCTTGCTGCTGGGGGCATAAAATCAACTCCCGCTGCTACAGGCAGCTATGTTAATACCTAGATTTATAAATTTTTCATACCGTTGAGCTACTTCATTTTCATCAGGTAGCATAGCGGCAAGACAAATAGCCCCTGCAACAGCAGAGCTATATAAATAAGGTGGGGGTAAACTCTCCATTTGATTAATAGGCGTCAGACTACCTCCACTCCAAAATACTGCTTGCAAAAGCCAACCATAGGCATGATCAAGCCCCGTCTTTTCAAGCTCAACTTCCGCCAGACGCCGGCAAGATTCTGAATCATCAAGCAACCATTTATGCACCACTTTTAGCGCACGACTTTGTTCTTCAGGATAGATACTTTCTGTTATTAATATACATTGATAGCCCCACCAAATAGCTTCTTTTGCAAATAAACCATAGCAAAGAAATTCAACAACATCTTGCCACTGTTTATTATCATAAATTTTATTTATAAATTGCACGGGGGTTATATTAGGCTCTACCGTTTTTTTAAACGAAGACTCTTTTTGGTAACGAGACAATATATCTATTGCTCTTAGCTGCGGTATTTTCTTCAGATATGGTGTTTTAATTAACATAACTCAGTTTATTTTTACAATACCCCCTGAAAGTTGCGCTAGACCACTGGCGCTTAATTTTGCAGTGGCCGTACCTGTGACAGAAACCATAGTACCTTTTGCTGTTAATTGACCGCCGGCTTCTAAAGCAGTCGATGCATTGCCTTTTATCTTAACCGTTGTGCCTTCTAATTTAATTTGAGTTCCTGAAATACTAATACCGCTTGCAGATAATTCTATACTGCTTGCACCACAAGAAATTTTCGCTGTACTTGATGAAAGTTCAATAGTTGTACTACCTACTGTTAACTCAATACCCTTACTCCCTTTTGCAGAAATACTCACCGCCTCAAGCATTTGGTTTTTTTTTGTTTTAAGGTGATAATCACCATCTGCATGCTGCTGTATATTACCTTTTACTTGTAACTGACAATTTGAATCCGTTTTTATTGAAATATCTTTAGTGACTTCTGCGGTTAACATCCCCTGAACTTTATGAGTATCATTTTCTTTAATCGTTCTATCTGATGATTTCTCAACAGCTACTATATTATTTCCTACAACCTTGCTATCAGCATTATTTTTTACTAACACAGACATATCTTTTTCTGCTTGCAATGCTAGTAATTCCTGACCTTTTTTGCAGTTAAAGCGCATTTCGCTATAGTTCTCAGCACCTGCACCAGGCAGAGATTTAAGTTTTATCCCTTGCTCCATACTATTCTTATAGGGCTGACGATGCTTACCGTTATAAACAGAACCTATAACCAGCGGACGATCGGGGTCACCATCAAGAAAGCATACAAGCACTTCATCTCCTACCCGTGGCGTGAACTGACAACCAAACCCATCACCAGCCATAGACTGTGCAACTCTAACCCAGCAGGAACTACTTTGATCATTTTTTCCCTGTCTGTCCCAATGAAACTTAAGCTTAATTCTATGGTGCTTATCTTGGTATATCTCTTCATTATCTGTCCCTGTAACCTGTGCACTTTGAACACCGGAAATAACAGGTTTAGGTATTAGCTTATGAGGTTTCCAAGGTGGCTTAATCGGTGAGCAAAGGAATTCATTCTTATATGGCATATAAGAATAACTATTACCTACTGGCATGATCTCATGCTTGAGCTCACTCAATAGCCATGTGCCCTGCTCACTATGAATGGGGTGGTGCGTAAGTTTAAACGTAGTACCACTAGTAAAATTTAATACATTACTAGCGCCCTGTACTTGACTAAATTTTGTGTCAATACCTTGCATTATTTTTGAAGATGTTTTCTCTCCCTGATTATGGCTATCAAACCCTCCAGGATAAATTAATTTTTCTATATGCTTGGATTGCTCATGAGCATATTGCGTTTGTGCTTTATCGGAAAAAATAGGTTTTGCAAGCTCATAATTATAATCACCGCTTACAATAGAACCCACTTGAGCATGATAACCATGAGCCCATTGAGAAATTTTTCCAGCTAAAAAATTATTTCTTCCATCAAAATGTACATCTTCTGCACCACAAGATTTAATGTGTTGATTACTATCAATAATGATAAGCTTATGGTTATTTTTCTCTTGGGTAAAATAAAAAAACCACCCTTTATTCTGAATTAACCGCTGAATGAAGTCCCAATCACTTTCATTAAACTGAACGCAATATTCTCGTTGAGAATCACCTGATGCAATAATATTAATGTTTGAATTAAAACCATGATTTCTAGATAAAGTAGATATTATTTCGGTTGTTTTTTTATTTTGAAAAACACAGCAATTGGTATTCAATGTTAAAAACCAGCACCATGGTGCAGCACATACTTCATAGAAAAAATAGCTTTTATCTGTCGCCTTTCCTTTCAATTTTATGCTAATACAAAATCCATGAAAAAATCGACTTTTACTATTACTTTTATCTAGATCTAGTCGATATTCAAATGCCATTTTTTTTCCCAGCATCAACTTTTGATCTAGCCGTTTAGAAATAATTATGGCTTTGTGTTCAAAGAGCTGATCAATTCCCTCTGTACTAGTAAAGTTAGTAACGATCCACACATCACCAGTTTCTACATGAACAATTAATGAGTGATTTTCTGGATTGGTTGGTATTCCCATATCAATATCCTTATCTTATTCGATATTATAAACCAATCGATCATCCTCCAAACCCACATGAATATGATATATTAATTCACCTTTCGCTAGTCGTGTTAAGCATTCATTTGCAAGGGCTGAAGACAGTCTGCGATTAATTAATTGATCAATAGATCGAGCACCTGTTTCAGGTGATTTATTTCGGTTAACTAAATAATGAATAACTGCATCATCAATGATCATACTTGCCTTATATTTTGAATATAAATTTTCTTCTACTTCACTAAGTTTCATCCGGCATATAATATATAATTCTTCATCATTTAACGGAATATATGGAACTATGGATAGTCTGCCAAGAAAGGCGGGTTTGAATAACCTTAAAAGGTCATCATTAATAGTAGAAATTATTTCTTTTACATTTGGTATTCTATTTTTTTGTTCTTTATATTTGTTTACTATATCGCAAATTTTTATGTCCGCAGCATTAGACGTCATAATAATTACAGTTTGTTGAAATGAAACCTCTCTACCTTCGCTATCTTTAATTCTTCCCTTGTCAAATATTTGGTAAAAAATATCATGAACAGAAGGATGTGCTTTTTCCATTTCATCAAGAACTAATACAGAGTAAGGGTGCCGTCTAACGGCTTCTGTTAATACTCCTCCTTCACCATAACCAACATAACCAGCAGGAGCTCCTAGCAAGGCAGATACTTTATGCTGTTCTTTAAACTCCGTCATATTGATAACAATTAGATTTCTTCTCCCTCCATAAAGTAAGTCAGCTAAAGCTAAACCCGTTTCAGTTTTTCCAACACCGGAAGGTCCGCAAGCCAAAAAAACACCTATTGGCTTTTCAGGATCAGATAATCCTGTTCTTCCAATACGTATTCTGTCGCTTATTTCTTTAATAGCTTGATCTTGCCCAACAACACGTTTCCGCAATAAATTTTCAAGATCAAGTAACTGTTCTATTTCGTCAATTATCATATTGCCAGCGGGTATGCCCGTCCAGCTTGATACTACTGCTGCAACCGCTTCTGAATCGACTCTAGAGAATAATAACGGGTCTTCTTTTTGTAGTTCCTTCAAGCAGGAGGCTAAGCGTAATATGTCTTCCTTTTTAGCTAAATCAATATCAGCACTATCAAGATACTGTTTATCAAGCTCTTGCTCTAGCTCTGCTATCTGGCTAACCAATAATTTTTCTTTATGCCAGCGCTCTTCAAGTTCTTTAAGCGCGCTACTTACTCGGTTAGATTCAGTATCAATATAATCTAACCGCTCTTGATCCATAACAGACACTACCTGATCTCTGACTAAACCGATGCGTTCTGCTGTTAAATATTGTTGTTCTCTCTTTAATGCCTGTATTTGTTGGGGTGTACTTTTTTGAGATAAACTCACTCTGGAACAAGCCGTATCCAGCAAACTAATCGCTTTATCAGGTAGTAAACGCTCAGTTAAATATCGAATTGAAAGCGTTACGGCATTTACCACTGCATCTTCATGGATTCTAATAGAATGGTGTTTTTCTAAGACGGGCACCATAGCTCTAACCATATGTATAGCGGTTACCTCATCTGGCTCTTGCACACTTATAGGCTGGAATCTTCGAGTTAGCGCTGCATCTTTTTCAAAGAATTTTTTATACTCTGCCCATGTAGTAGCGGCAATAGTTAAAAACTCACCTCGTGCAAGTGCGGGCTTTAACAAGTTAGCTGCATCATTTTGCCCAGCTGAACCTCCTGCACCAATCAGTGTATGCGCCTCATCAATAAATAAAATAATGGGTGTTTCCGACTGTTTTACTTCATTAATAAGGTCTTTCAAGCGACTTTCAAATTCACCTTTAATACTAGCGCCTGCTTGTAACAAGCCAAGGTCAAGACTCAGTACACGAAAATTCCAAAGGCTTTCAGGAACCTCTTTCTCATTGATATATTGAGCTAGTCCTTCAACAATTGCAGTTTTTCCAACACCAGCATCACCAACTAGAATAGGATTGTTTTGCCGCCGCCTAGATAAAATATCAACCATTTGACGAATTTCCTTATCTCGACCAATAACGGTGGATAATTCTTTATTACCTGCACGCAAAGTCAAATCTGACGTATATTTTTCAAGTGCCGTGGAAGAAAATTCTTCAGAATTGATAGTTCCACTAGATTTATTATCATCTGTCTTTGCGGCCAAAGATTGAAGTGATTCCAGAGAGATTTTTTGCAACTGGGAAACCAAATCATGCTGGGTAAACATAACATCATTTTTGTCTAATAGGGCTAGCATTAAATGGTATGATGAGATAGTTGTTTGATTAAAATTAACAGTCGCAATTAGGCAAGCACTTTCTATTAAACTTACCGTCTCATGAGATAGCGATGGCGTTCCTTCAAAGCCTGATGCAAGTAAATCTAGACTATGCTCCAAACTATCTATCACTTTAGTAGATGAAAGTTTCTGGCTTACTATAATACGTGTTGTATCTTTTCCTGGTTCAGAAAAAAGTTGAAATAACCAATGCTCTATATCTATAGATTTATGCCCTCGCCTAACACAAAAGGATGCAGCTCCTTCTAAAGCTTGCCTCAATTCACTTGATAAACGGTTTATTAATTGTTTCAGTTCAAGCTGTTTCATTGAATCAGGCTCTCATGTTTTGGTAATAGGGTAATTGGTCGTTACCCAAGTATCTTGATTAGTTTGTCCTTTTAGGCAACTCTGTAGGCCAAGTCGGGCAGATGATGTGCGTAATTTAATATCTAACCTAGGTGAAGGAAGCAAACGCCTTTGGCATTCTATTTTCAAACAAAATTTTGTCCCTGGGGGAGAATATAATGAGCAAATTTCAATAATTGCAGGCGCTAGTTTTTTATCTGATAAAAGCGCTTCATACTGATCTGTAGATGATACTTTAATTGCTACCTTAACTCGTGAACTGATTAAATAGCACGAGTTACCGATTACAGCATTTTGGCCAAGATAGCCTGGGCTGCTTGAAAAACAACCAACATGACACTGTAAACGTGTTTGGGTTTCTTGTGGAATTGGGAAACGTGCTAATGATCGTTTTTTTATCTGAATATCAAGTTTAAAATAATCTTTTAATATATGACTAAGTCTATCGATATTATCTGGTTGGTTCAAAGCAATTGCATACCGAACTAAATTTTCAGCAGGCACATAATAGGTAGGTCTTGAAGTACCTAATAAATTTAAAATAGCATTTGCTAAAGGTTGATTATATTTTACACCTTGCTCATAACGAAATGGCAAACTAATACTATTTGTTATTTTTGCGGGAAATGTGAGAGAGTGTTGCTGCAATATATCCATTAGGTCAGAAAAACAGGTCTTCTCATACAGTAGCCGCTGATCTTTATCAGCATCTTGATAAGCATAAGGCAATGTACCATGATAACCAGTCAGCCCATGACTGGCGATACTAAACTGCCAACCAGAACTGACCTTTTTAGCATCAGTCAATTCAGCATAAGGGTATCTATAAATTGGGTCGCCCACCAACCGAAAGGGTATGCTTGCATTTTCCAACACCCTGATGGTCTGAGATAATTGCCAGCGCCATGGCTGGTTAACTAATTTTTCTTTTAAGGATTCTTTTGAAAGCCATGATGGCGTAAACATCTTATATACTCTCTGGATTCACCTTTTAGAAATATAACCAGCTCAACAAAGCCTTGGTAACCTGCATACCCTGATGCCATAAAGTTCAAAAGATTAACAAACATCATGATGCTGACTTCTTTTATCTGAGTAGCATCAAGCTCAATAATCAGCTCCATACCCTGAACAAAACATTGCCGCCCATTAATTCTAATAGGCGCAACCAATGAACGGTGTTGCAAACTAACAATCGAATTTAGCCAAGCCATATTAATGCCATTATTTCTTATACAATAAAGCGACATCAGTGTTCTCAAATAATCAGCTTGATTGGGTGCGTTTAATAAGCCAATAAAAGCACCTTTTAGATGAACCAATAGATCTAACCTTTTTTTAACATCCATTGAACGCTTTATTCTTGGCGTGGGTCGCATAATTAATACAGGCTCAGAAGCTAGAGCAATGCTTTCCAAACACTCGATCTTAGGATTTTCTGGGATATCAAGAACAGATATACCGTTAGTGCAAATAAGATGAGTAGATACAACCATGGACTGATTATCATCAGGATTTAAATTTGGATAAACCAAAGAAATTCTGCCAAAGTGGTCAGCATCACTTTCATCGGGTACTTGGTAATGCCAGAATATACCCTTATTTTTTTCGTTATGTTTTAATCCAAACAGAGGAGGCACAATACTGGGCTCATCACCTGTCACATCAATCAGGCTTGTCACCTCCTGAATTTCCATTGTGTGTTTAGCCTTTGTATCAGCTATAACAGGATAACTAATCTTCCTATGGTCAATAATAAGAGGCTCTGCTATATGCTCAAATAAATTAATAATAGGAGCACAGCCTAATTGAAATTTAACGCCCTGTACCGCTGTTAGTAATCCATCAGTCGCACCCTCAATAAATAAAAGCAGTGATATTTTCCGGCTAAAAAAATTTTTCAGTGCTTTCCCAATACCTACCAACTTGAACCCAGTGAACAATTCAGGCCATGAAAATAATTCAAGGCACATTTGATAATCAATGAACTGACAAGCTTTTTTTGTCATCATACATTCATGTTCACTAAATCCAACAGGCTGAAATTGGTCATTATCTAGTTCAAAGGTATTTCCATCTTCATTAACTAAGATCATACGACATCGCTTACGACATAGGTCATCATAAACTTGCGCCTGATGACTTATAAGCCCATCAAAATAAATACTAAGTTCATTACAATCTATCAGCTCTGAAAATATGCGAGATTCATCAAGCATATGAAAATCTAAACGAAGCAGCGCATTAGCTGAATTAGGGTACTTGATATGTTCCAAGTTAAAGGGCCTGACTTCCAAAGCATGTTTATGAATATCAAAAGGAAGTAGTTGTAAATCTCGGGTTGTTCGAAACTGGCAGTAACGTTCTTCATTAATATAAATGCGCAGTGGTGTTCCCGAGGCAACGGTGGATACCTGTGGCTGATCTTCAGAAGGCGGGATGCGTACCATACTCACAGATGGCAAGGATTGTAAACTTAGCGGAAAAATTACGCTTAAAAGGCTACTGGATAGTTGTGTTGACTCTTCTGATAACTGCTTACTTTGCCTAGCATTTAGTAACGCAATGGCTTCACATACTCGAGCAACATGTGGGTCATCTACTTGATGACGTGTTAACCCTAAATGTTTTGCCAGCTGTGGGTACTCTTTAGCAAATGATTTACTACCCTCATACAGCAAATTTAACTCTCGTTCATACCATGCCATTAATGATTCAGACAAAGCTAAGTTCCTCAAAACTTAATTGTGCAAAGATAAGGTTAAATACAGAATCAAATGTAATAGGTCTTAATGATGATCCCCTCATTACACCCTCAATGCGCAACTGTAAAAGTCCTTCGCTGGCTATGCTGTTTTCAGCAGTCACACAAACATCAACAAGTCTTTTTTCAAATATGGCTAATAATTGCTCTATTTCTAGACATAGTTGCTTATTTGAATAGCTATCCGGTGTTTTATAATCAGATGATAGTCCATAAACATATAAAGCATTAATAGATTGCTGGTCATCTCCTGGTAAACAGCGCCTTGAGCTGATAAGCATGTGAATATTTTTTCTTATCGACTGTTTAAGCGCTTCAATATCATCTTCTATGGGTTCTTCATCAAGCAATAAGGCTAATAAATCATTCACTTATCACTCTCTCTTCCAGTATTTAAAAATAATGGCTTCAGCTCACCTGCATTTGCTTTAATTACAATATGAGCCTTAATCATATCAAACTGATATTGAGGCTGTATCTCAATCTTGCACTGATAAATACCTAAATTAGGGTCACCTGTTAAACGTACCTTAGCACTTTTGAGAGGATATTGAGCAAGAATAGATTCTTCAGCATATCCAACATTTGATACGTAACCTAATAACCATTCGTTTAATTTTAGTTCACAACTTTCTGCATCTCTATAGCTACCAATATTTTCACGAATTAATTTTTTCAAATAATGACCAAAACGACAGCCCGTTAATGTTGTTTGCAACATAGTAAGCAATTTCCATTGATCTTTATCTGCATCTTTCATGGGCAGTTTAAAAATTGATTGGTTACTAAAAAAAGCAATATGATGAGTAAGGTAACAGGTTGTTAATGGAATAAAACCCTGCTCATTATAAAAATATTCTAAAGACTCCGTGATACGTAAGCGTGCAGCAATTGGTTGATTGGTATTATTAGCAACTACAGCACCACCTAAGGGCTCCCGTAAAAAACCAAACCAACGAATACGATCAAATTCAGAAATCACATTTCTGGCAAAGGCAAACGCACTGTTTCCCCATAAATAGTCACTGCCCATTCCTTTTGTCGGCACTTCATTAAAATAAATATCCTTACAATAATTTTCCCAAGGTTGGCGCATTAAAATTTCTGGTAAAGTTAGGCCTAAAAAGAAACTGTTTTCTTGCTTACGTAGCTTATGCCACTCAAAAAAATCAGTACTATCTAGAATTCGCTTTACTCTTGCTTCATCAACCCAGATATCAATATCATCAGTACCAAGAAAGTCGCTTGCCACTGGTAATATAACAGGACATAAAGCATTTTTAGCAAAATTAGCAAGGTATTTAAGAACCTCTATATCATTACAATCTTTATTTATATCAGGTAACACAGAAACAGCATGATCAACTAATAATAACCCAAAAGGCTGACCACCCAAGGTATTCAACTCTTGTCTACAAACAAGTCGATACAATAAAGATGGGCGACTCCGTGCATTCAATTCAAGATCAGCCGCTAGCATTGACCAAGAAAGATCAAGAATTCTTACCCTAACCGCCGTTGTTTTTTGAGCAGAGGAAACTGCACCCAACATAAAAAATAATCCCCGCCATAGCGATTCAAGACGCTTGTAGGGCGGTGATTGAATAATGATACTGAGCTGCATTGAAATCATTTCATCGATAGCAGCAATTAGCTTTTGAATTAAAGCTTCTGTTTGCTGCTGTCGTTTGTTATGCAGTAATAGATCTTTCATTAGGTTATAAAACTGTATCAACTTGGAATATTAGCAACCATACGTAACGACGTTGTTAATTCTTCCAGTTGCAGCCAAGGTCTTAAGTGTACAACAGCTGAGTAGCAACCGGGTCGGCCTGCTTGCTCAACAACCGACACCTTTGCTTCACAAAGTGGTGTTTTAGCTCTTGAGTCATTACCAATAGCATTAGCATTGACATACGGGCTAATCCAAGTGGTTAGATAATTTTGTAGGTCATCTGCTTCCATAGAAGAACCTAGCTTATCACGCCCGATAACTTTCAAGTAATGAGCAATGCGAGAGCTGGCCATAATATAAGGTAAACGTGCTGAAATCGCAGCGTTAGATGTTGCGTCAGGGTCAACATATGTTTTTGGCTCATTTAAAGTCTGCCCTCCCATAAATACACCAAAATTTGAATTTTTATAGTGTACTAGCGGTAATAAACCAAGATCAGATAACTCTTTTTCACGTTCATCAGTTAGGTTTACTTCACATGGGCATTGCTGTATTCGATCTCCTTCAGGAGATACATAAGTATAATTTGGCAAATTCTCGACTTGACCGCCATTTTCAAGTCCCCTAATGGCTGTACACCAACCGTATTCAGAAAAAGCATTGGTCATTAGAAGACCCATTTCGTATGCTGCATTACTCCAAGTAAAATCATCTTCTGATGAGGGTCTTCTTTGCCCATCTGCTCCCGCTGGAAATTCTTCATAGGCAAATGCTTTTACTGGAGAGGTATCAGCACCATAAGGTAATCTGGATAAAATTCTAGGCATGGTCAGCGTGACGTAACGAGCATCATCACTATTTCGAAAAGCATTCCAGCTTGCATATTGAGGAGAATCAAACCCTGCTGCTACCGGACGACCTTCATTAAATTGCTGAAAACTGTCAAAACTAAAAAGATTAGGGTTGACAGCAGCAATAAACGGAGCGTGGGCAGAAGCTGCAACAGTGCCCATATAACGCAGTAACGCAACACTTTCATCACTGTGATCAAAAGTATAATCGCCTAATAATACCCCATAAGGCTGACCACCTGCCGTACCAAACTCTTTTTGATAGACAATATTAAAAAATGTACTTCTATCAATAGCGGGCGCGCTTTCAAATTGATCAAGAAGCTCTTCAGTATTAATATCCAGTACCCGTATTTTCAGCTGAGCACCCAGCTCACTATTACGAACCAGTTTCTGTAATCCTAGCCATGAGCCTTCCAGTTTTTGAAAACTGCTATGATGAAAAACCTGCGTCAATTGTGTTGACATTTTTTCATCTAAAGTAGCAAGCGCTGTTTCAACGGTATTTGTTAGATTTTTGTTCCAAGTTACAGTGCCTGACATGGCTTGTTGCGTCAGCGACGTTAACAAGTCTTTCGTAATATCTGGAGATGTCTTGCTTGTTGCTGAGATAGCTCGATCTAGAAAACTCTCTGTGGCCGCCTCGTTTTCCGTAGTAGTGGCGGATTGATTATCTGTACTCATAACTTAAGCATCCTCATCTTTACTTTCAGAACCGTCTCCATCAGGTTTTACACCCAACTCTTCACCTAGACCATTCAAGGAATCGGTATTTTGTAGAACCTCTTTTAAAAGTTTTTCAAGCTCCTTTGAACGATCAGCATATGCTAGAAGATCTCGTAATTTATTACGTGTTTCTAATAATTTTTTAAGTGGTTCTATTTGCTGTACAACACGCTCAGGTTCAAAGTCCTTCATGGATTTAAACGATAACTTAACATTAAAAGAACTGTCATCATTAGCCAGTGTGTTACTAACTGTCATATCAAGTTGTGGCCCAATGGTTTCCATTACATAATCAAAATTATCTTTATCAATATCAATAAAGCTTCGATCATCAACTTCCTTTTTTTCACTTTCAGGTTTATTTCCTGAAAAATCACCAGTAACCCCTACAACAAAAGGCAGTTCACGCTGCTCAATTGAGCCGTTAGTTTCAACATCATAAGTGATACTGACTCGGTTTTTACTAATGCGCTTATGTTGCGAATTTAAAGCCATGAGAGTTCCTTTAATAAATAATTACCAAATAAAAAAATAAATAGCCATTTCTAAAGTAAAAAGCATATGATTTTATAGCAAGCTTACTTTATAAGCGTTGTTTCTATAAAAATTAGATTAATTAATATAATGTAAGTAAAAAATACTATTATAATGACGTGCATTATAATTAATCATATATCCATATTAGTTTATTAAACTAATATGCTACTTCATAGCAGCAGTTACTGTTTTATTATCCATATTATACCCAACCATACCTCCGGCCTTAATGCTGCCATCTTTCGGATCTGAATGCCAAAACTGGGTTTCAACTTCAGTATAATAAATACCAAAACTTTCTACAGGATATGATCCATCCTGTAATTCTGTATGATAGTGGCAAATTCTTCCGCCAATTAACTTTACTTGTAAAAACCGTTTATTCGTATTGTCATACTGCTTGACATAAATAATCTCAATATCTTCTGGCTCCTTGTTGGGTCGATAAAATCTCGATAAAATAAGTTCAGATGCCCCATCATAATTTCTATGGACACCTATAGTGTCTAACATAATCTCACCTGCATCAGCATTCACAGTGTTACCTGGATCCATATTTACACTACGGTTAGCTCCCCAGTGCACGCTACTCACCGCAAACAAAGTATTATTAGGTGAACCTTCTAGGTCAAGCGTTGCAGCACCCTCTACTTTATTTTCACCAATTCGCATATATAAATTAGCCATATGTTTTTCCTTCTAAGGTGAGTACCTATTACCGAGGTTACTCGATCACTGATATAATAAGCTCTTTATTTGCACTGCAAATCAGAGCTTTGCTTTGTAGAGTTACGTTACTCAACTCATTGCTTCCTTTCAGTGCTATTCTGAGATTAATCTCTTTTTTCATCCTGTTTGAAATATGTCGTTTTATCTGAATCAATAGTACACATCATACCGGCAACAGACTCTAGGGCATTATCATGGCCTTCGAGTAATTCTTTTATTAAATCGGGTAGAGGCGTGTAACCCCAGCGAATCGCTCTTTCCAATAAATAAGAAATAGGACTCTGTGGTTCGTTCTCCAAAAAAAAGGCAGCTATTACTTTTAGTCGCTCAAAAGCAATGTCACGATTTTTTATAATAGTCCTACCATTATCAGTATCTGCTTTGCTGCCAGATTCAGCATCATCATCTAACTCCGCTGAATCTGAAGCGCTAGAGCAACCCGCTTCTTTTTCCTTTTTTATTTCACGCCATTGGTCATCTAAAGGCCAGGGAGAAACAATGCCTTTTGTCATATTTTTAATCGCTATTAGGTTCGCTTCTAGCTGCTCTCTAAAAAAGCGACTACTTGGCGACTGTAAGCCAATGGAAGAGAATTTTTCTCTCAAGATGCCATCTAAATCATTAAGCGCTAGAAGAGCATGACTCATGGCTTTTATCTGGTTAATAAGTTCATTTTTTTTATTAGTAATTGATTCTCGTAGCGCCTTATCTTCAATACCTGAAGCTAATTCATGTTTTAGATAAAAAGCATAATCAACACCGTCAACCAATGGCAGTATACGTAAGGCTAATGCAATCTGGCATCCTGCCTGTGAATCACCAAATAAAAAATTAAATGGCTGTACCAATAACTGAACCCGTTCTTTGAAAATAGCATCATCATCAACAGATTTAATTTTTTCATCTGGCAACCATGGTTGAAAATGGGGCCAAAATGTTGTCATTATTTTCCCAATCAAACCCAGAACTTTAGCAAGGCGAAAATAGCCGTCCTTAGAAAAAAGTTGTGCTAACGCCAGCCAGGCCATAAGCTCCATATCCTTGGCGTTATTCACAAGAGCATCTGTTATAAGCTTTTCTAAATTAGCCCAGTTGTCTTTATTTATCTTGACTAACGTTTCAACCTTTTCTGGGTCTGGGGTAAACGACAATTCCTGCAAGCTTGTCTGCGCAACAGTTAAAGCGTTCCTTATAGGCCGGTAAACATTTGGGCATGACTTCAAGTAAATACCTGAGGGATTTACTTCAGAAAAAGGAGTCAATAATATGTTAGTAAATTCATCAGAAGCTACATCACTCATAACACCTGCTCAAAATAAGAGTAATTCATGTAATATAAAATATTTACAGTATATATTTTAACCTACTCATCCATAATAAATCATCTATAGCAGCATATTGTAAAATTTACAAAAATAATAAATCATAAATAATAATGTTTTGACGTATACATGATTGACTTCATGTTAACTAGGTATCTTCATTACAGCACTGAAAAAAACTTTGTCAATGTTAAGTTAATCTAATCTAATACATAATCTCTTGTCAGCTGTACTCTCCAAAATAGCTATGTAAATGTCGTTTATAACATATAATAGTATCTGTTTTTAATTACGCATATAATACAGCTGTATCTACGTATTTTTAAAAAAATAATTTTTACCTTTTATAGGCTAAGATGGCTGAGATAAGCATCTTGAATACAAAAAAGTATCAAACCTAACAGCAGGTTGTGCTATGGATGATGGTGCCATGAAGAAAAATAGTATATACCTTGTTTTATTATCTTTTATTAGCATACTTTGGGCAGGTAGTTTAAAAGCGCTCTCATCTGAGTGCCTGCCGGGTAAGCTGGCAGATAATATGGGTCATGTTTTACCCTGTTATTTAGAACAAAAAGAGCCTGACTTTAATTGGAAAATAATAGGTAAAGACACAGAAACAGTAACTATTGATAACAAAAAACAGCAAGTTACTCGTTACTTCATGAATCTGACATCTCTTTACTGGAAGCAAGGTGAGCAGGGAAAAGTTGATTTTCCTTTATGGAAACACAGGTTAACCATTTATCAGCCTGAAAAAGTAACCAAGAATACAGCATTACTTTATATTAACAGTGGTGTTATCCATCCCAAGAAAAAAAATACCGAGCCGGTATATAAAGAGGTGCTTCCATTTGCAGCCATTGCTGCTAGAACTAACTCAGTAGTGATTAATCTTAATGATGTACCTAATCAGTATTTACGGTTTAACAAGGGTGATCCTTTAAAAGAGGACCAACTAATAGCTTATACTTGGTATCAATTTATGAGGGACCCTAATAAAAATTATAATTGGCCTTTGCGTTTGCCTATGGTGAAATCCGTTATTGCGGCAATGAATGCAGTCCAAACACAATTAAGAAAAGAACACGTGAGCATCAATCATTTTGTACTCAGTGGAGCTTCAAAAAGAGGCTGGACGGCGTGGATTGCAGCAGCGATGGATCCGCGGGTAACAGCCGTTATTCCGTTGGTGGCCGATTTTATTAATTTACCTGATATGATTCAACATTTGTTCAAGGTATATAAGAAAGGCAATCCCGCTATCGCACCTTACATGCCATTAATGCCAAAGCTAGGAACTGAGTCTATGAGTAAACTGTTCTCTGTCGTTGACCCGTTCCAGTATCGAAAGTTTTTGACTATGCCAAAATTTATGGTGAGCGCATCTGGTGATGATTTTGTCCCAGCAGATACTACACAATTTTTCTTCCATGCTCTTCCCGCTAAAAAGTGGATGCGAGTATTGCCCAATAGTAGTCACTATATTTTTCGGGAAGATCCGGCTAGAGTTTCTAGAACGCTTGAGTCATTTTATGGCGCTATTACTGAAGGACATAAGCTGCCTGAATTTACATGGGAGCATGATAAAGGTAATCTTACCATTACCAGCTCCACCAAACCAAAAACTGTTAAGTTATGGCAGGCATCAAATACTGTTTCTAGAGACTTCCGAAAGGTAGTCAGTAATTCTGATGTTTCTTCATTTACCCCAACTGATCTTAAGTTTAATTGTACAAGCAAGTGCAAACTAACGGTCGCTTTGCCGCAACCTAAAAAAGGATGGGCTGCCTCATTTGTAGAAGTCAGTTATAGCAATGCGCCTTACCCAGATCTTATCTTTACTACACGCTTATTTGTTACCCCTGATCGTTACGCTAATTAAAAACCATATATTAAACCCTTAAGCCCGTCATAAGTATGACGGGTTACTGTTCTGAAAGAGTGCGATCTTTCAAGCTGTTGTGGAAAATTGATCCTAGTGATACCTTTACAGCCGCTTGGATAAAAAGGGGAGTTTAGGTGCTATTTATAAGGTATTATCTTTGAATGGGTAGATAAATAGCGTGATTTGGATTCTTTTTTTAGTTTGCATTGTACTACAGATTTAATTCTTGCAATGCCTTCTAGGCAAAGCAGAAAGCAATAAATAAAGTATAAAAATTAAACAAATATTAATAGTTACCGTTATACCGATTACTGACGCCTATAGACTTTTACTCTTAATCCATCTATAACCTATCTTTATGTGCAAAGTTCTTAAAAAAAGACAGTGGATATCTGTTTAATATATAGGCAATGCGAATATAAAGCCTTTTTTTAACAATCATAAACAATTGCAACCAATAAGAAATACGCCTGAAACAAAGTCATCGTAGGGCGAGGAGAATAAGATATGTCTATATTTGCGCACTTTCAGCAAAGATATGAATCAGTACAGCAGGAGGAGATTAGTCTTCAGGAATATCTCACCCTTTGTAAAAAAGAGCCTACGGTTTATGCTAATGCAGCCGAACGTATGCTATTAGCTATCGGTGAACCTGAAGTTATCGATACATCCAAAGACCCTAGGTTAAGCCGTATTTTTTCCAATAAATTGATCAAACGTTACCCTGCATTTGCAGATTTCTATGGAATGGAAGAAGCTATTGAGCAGATTGTTTCTTACTTTAAACATGCAGCCCAAGGGCTAGAAGAAAAGAAGCAAATCTTATACTTATTAGGCCCTGTTGGTGGAGGTAAGTCCTCTCTTGCAGAAAAACTCAAGCAGTTAATAGAAAGAGTACCCTTCTATGCGATAAAGGGTTCCCCCGTATTTGAATCACCTTTAGGCCTGTTTAATCCTGATGAGGATGCAGATATTCTTGGGCAAGAGTACGGTATTCCCCATCGCTATCTGCGTTATATTATGTCGCCATGGGCGGTAAAACGTCTGCATGAATACGGTGGAGATATTTCTAAGTTTCGTGTAGTAAAGCTTTACCCAAGTAGTTTGAATCAAGTAGCTGTTGCCAAAACTGAGCCCGGAGATGAAAACAATCAAGATATTTCTAGTCTTGTAGGCAAGGTTGATATACGACAACTAGAAGATTTCTCTCAGGATGATCCTGATGCTTATAGTTTCTCTGGCGCATTATGCCGTGCAAACCAAGGTTTGATGGAATTCGTCGAAATGTTCAAGGCGCCCATAAAAGTTTTACACCCTCTGCTTACTGCTACGCAGGAAGGAAATTACAATAGCACTGAAGGTTTAGGTGCTATTCCCTATGAAGGTGTAATCTTAGCTCACTCTAACGAATCTGAGTGGCAAACCTTTAGAAATAATAAGACTAATGAAGCCTTTATAGATCGCGTCAACATTGTCAAGGTTCCTTATTGCACTCGCGTCAGTGAGGAAATCAAAATTTATGAAAAACTACTAGAGCATAGCTCATTAAAAGAAGCACCTTGTGCTCCCGATACGCTGAAAATGCTGGCACAGTTCTCTGTGTTGTCACGCATCAAAGAGCCAGAAAATTCTTCGGCATTTTCTAAAATGCGGGTTTATGATGGTGAGAATCTAAAAGATACTGATCCAAATGCCAAACCCATTCAGGAATATAAAGACTTTGCTGGCGTTGATGAAGGTATGAATGGGTTATCAACTCGCTTTGCCTTCAAAATTTTGTCCAAAGTATTCAACTTTGATGCTTCGGAAGTAGCGGCAAATCCGGTTCATCTACTCTACGTATTAGAACAACAGATTGAGCAGCAACAATACTCAGAAGAAACGCAAGAGCGCTATGTACGTTTCATTAAAGAATTTCTGACGCCTAAGTATGTAGAGTTTTTGGGAAAAGAAATTCAAACAGCTTATCTCGAATCTTATTCTGAGTATGGGCAGAATATTTTTGACCGCTATATTACTTATGCTGATTTTTGGATTCAAGATCAGGAATTCCGTGACCCTGACACAGGTCATATCCTTGATCGTGTAGCACTGAATGATGAGTTAGAAAAAATTGAAAAGCCAGCAGGCATTGCTAACCCTAAAGATTTTCGTAATGAAGTGGTTAACTTTGTACTTCGCGCTCGAGCTAACCATCAGGGTAAAAATCCTAGCTGGCTCAGTTATGAGAAAATGCGAACTGTTATTGAAAAGAAAATGTTCTCTAATACGGAAGATCTGTTACCTGTTATTTCATTCAATCCGAAAGGATCTCAGGATGATCAACGTAAACATAAAGATTTTGTCGATCGCATGGTTGCGCATGGGTATACCGAAAAGCAGGTACGCTTGCTTTCTGAATGGTATATCCGCGTTCGCAAGTCTCAGTAGCTAAAGCCATCCTTAGGGATGGTTTCCCTTGGTCATTAATACAATGGCTTTCAAGAGGCTCGCAACTGGTTATTCGTTTCTTTTCAAGCTGTTAACATAACAAGGGCTATTAATCAGCATTTTATCCTATATAAATCAAGGACTTACATGATGATAGATAGCCAGTAATAATAAATGAAGCAACAGAAGTTTAAGGGGAGAGCGTCCTATGAGTATAATTATTGATCGACGCCTCAACTCAAAAAAGAAAAGTACGGTCAACAGACAACGTTTTTTGAGGCGTTATCGAGGCTTAGTCAAGGATGCCGTTCAGGACGCTGTGAATCAACGTTCCATTACTGATGTTGATAGCGGCAGCGATATCTACATTCCCAAGAAAGACCTTACCGAGCCTTTTTTTCATCATGGGCAAGGTGGAAAACACGACCATATCCATCCTGGAAATAAAGATTTTAACCCAGGAGATCGTATTCAGCGTCCCCCGGGAGGAAGTGGTCAAGGAAGTGGCGATGGCCAAGCTAGTAATAGTGGCTCTGGTACTGACGAGTTTGTCTTTCAAATTAATCGAGATGAATTTCTTGAGTATCTATTCGATGATCTTGCGTTACCTAACCTGACCAGCAAAAATCTGAAAGACAGTACAGAATTTAAATTAAAGCGTGCAGGCTTTACCTCAGCAGGTTCTCCTGATCAATTAAATATTATTCGTTCACTGCGTGCCGCTCATGCCAGACGTATTGCACTATCAGGAAAGAGTAGAAAGCATATTCGAGAACTTAAAAAAGAATTAAGAGAAATGGAAGTTAGCGGTGGTGACTTATGCGCCCTTCGTTCCAAGGAAATACGCGAACAAATAAAAACTCTCAATGCTAAGCTAAAAAAACTGCCGTTTATTGATGATTTTGACCTGAAATATAACAGTCTAGTCAAGGTGCCTCAGCCATCTAGCAAAGCAGTTATGTTCTGTGTCATGGATGTATCTGGTTCTATGACCCGGAAAATAAAAGACATTGCTAAACGATTTTTTCTTTTATTATATCTATTCCTACAACGTAACTACGAATCTGTTGATGTTGTTTTCATTCGCCATCATAGTGAAGCAAGAGAGTGTAACGAGCATGATTTTTTCTATGCTCGGGAAACAGGGGGCACAGTTGTATCTACTGCTCTTCGATTAACTGATGAAGTCATTAAAAAGCGTTACTCACCGAGTGAGTGGAATATCTATGTTGCTCAAGCATCAGATGGTGATAACTGGGAAGCAGACTCTAGCAAATGTAGGGATCTAATTATTAATAAAATTTTGCCTGTAACACAGTATTATTCTTATGTAGAAATTACTGACAGACACCATCAAAACCTCTGGCATGAGTATAAGACAATAGAAAAAGATAATTCTCGACATTTTGCTATGCAGCAGATCCGTGATCATAGCGATATTTATCCGGTGTTCCGCCGCCTGTTTGAGAAAAAGGAGGCTCAAGATGCCTAGACGTAAAAAACCTTTATCAACAGACTCTGAATGGACTTTTGATCTGATTCGAGCTTATGATAAAGAAATAGCACGACTGGCAAAAAAATTTAAGCTAGATACCTACCCTAACCAGATTGAAGTGATCAGCTCAGAACAAATGCTAGATGCATATGCATCAGTTGGTATGCCTTTGATGTATAATCACTGGAGCTATGGCAAACAATTTCTACAGAACCAACAAAACTATCAGCGTGGTCGCATGGGGTTAGCCTATGAAATTGTTATTAATTCCAACCCTTGTATTGCTTACCTGATGGAAGAAAATACCATGCCTATGCAAGCATTGGTTATTGCTCATGCTTGTTACGGTCATAATTCTTTTTTCAAAGGAAACTATTTATTCAAAGCATGGACTGATGCCGACTCAATTATTGATTACCTCCTATTTGCTAAAAATTATATTGCTCAATGTGAAGAAAAATATGGTATTGATGCAGTAGAAGATTTATTAGACGCTTGTCATGCATTGATGAATCAAGGTGTTAACCGCTACCAGCGCCCACGACCTATATCTGCAACAGAGGAAAAAGCCAGAGCGCGGGAGCGAGAAGAATATATCCAAAAAAACCTCAATGATCTATGGCGAACAATTCCTATCCGAGAAGAAGAAAAAGAAGAGCAGGTTCGGCGCTTTCCTGAGCACCCAGAAGAAAATATCCTATATTTTGTTGAAAAAAGTGCACCTTTGCTGGAAACATGGCAACGGGAGTTGATTCGCATTGTACGGAAAATAGCTCAGTATTTTTATCCTCAGCGCCAGACCCAAGTAATGAATGAAGGCTGGGCTTCGTTCTGGCACTACCACCTCTGTCACGAGCTCTACAACGAAGGGTTGGTAACAGAAGGCTTTATTATGGAATTCTTGCATTCTCATTCTAATGTTGTTTTTCAGCCGGATTTTGATGATCCTCGTTATAGCGGCATTAATCCATATACTCTGGGCTTTAATATGTTCCAGGATATTCGCCGAATCTGTGAAAAACCAACAAAAGAGGATAAATACTGGTTCCCTGATATTGCGGGTAGCAACTGGTTAGAAACCGTACATTTTGCGATGCAGAACTTTAAAGATGAAAGTTTTATATTACAGTATTTATCGCCTAAAGTTATGCGAGATATGCGTCTGTTTTGTATTAGCGATGATGAAAGCAACCCTTATTTGGAAGTAAGTACTATTCATAATGAGTCGGGCTATCGCAATCTACGTGAGTCTCTTGCAGCACAATACAATCTTGGCAATCGTGAACCTAACATACAGGTTTACAATGTCAATGTACGTGGAGATCGCTCGCTGACACTGCGCCACTACATGCATCAGCAACGCCCATTGGAAGCTGAAAATACACGGGAGATAATTAAACATGTTCATCGTCTATGGAATTTTGATGTCAGGCTAGAGTCTGTGGATGAAGAGAGGAATATAAAAACTACCTTCGGATTACCTCATCCAGAAGAAAACACCGCAACAGCTTAAATGCAGTATTAGTTATTTTCTATTATTATCTAACTAATAAACATACCTGCCAAGGATGGCGATTATGGCATCAAATAAAATTTCATCTAATAACCTTACTCCATTGGCTACTAATACCAAGCCGCCAAGCAGTGAAGGGCATCGTATCCGAACAAAAAGAAAAACCGATAAAAAACTTCCTGAAAATTATGAAGCTGAATCTCAAGTTAAACATTTGGCAAAATGGGCAACAGATAAGCTGACAACAGCTTTCTCAGAAAGTTTAAAAAAATTAAGCTTAAAGCCTGTTTATGACTGGTCAGCTGAGCACAATATTAAGCCGAGTACACTCAATAAGTTACTTATTCTTCATGGGCTAATCAAAACAGCCGCAAAGAGTGAAAGTCGATTAATTCCGATCAACAAAAGAAAAATATCCGATCCGTGTTTTCAGCATTTTATCCAAGATGCGGAAAAGCAGGTTATTAAAAATAATGCGCCTATTCTTGCGCTTTTAAAAGAAAAAAAGAGAAAACAAAAAATCATTTCTTCCAATAAGAAGTATAAGCGCAAATTTGGTCGCAATAATGCTCGTGATGCCATTCATGTGACGATTGAGCCAGTGGAACAAAATATATTTGAATCAGTTGATAGAAAGGCTAATGAAGCATCAGGAATTGATAGTGTGAAAGCAGATAAAAGCATAGGGTTGGCTGATGTTCAGCAATTTATTGATAAAGATAATTAGTAGTGAGCTAAAGCTGTACATTTTTTATAACAAGTCGAATAACGTGTTATAAGAAGCTGTTCATAATCTTCTTAACAATAGTACCAAGAAAGCTAAATGCGTAAATTGAAGGCTTGTGTTCAATTTACGCTCAGTATTTTTCCATAAACGGCGGCAGTTTTCTATCCAAGCAAATGAGCGCTCGACAACCCAGCGCTGCGGGATCACTGCAAAAGTATGAAGTTCACTCCTTTTTGCCACCTGTATAGAGGCACCCAGTATTTCATCAGTAGCATTGGCGAAAGGCTGACCTGTATAAACCGCTATCAACCAATACAGACTCGACCTTTGACAGGGCTGACTTATTGTTTTCGAAAGCCTTCAGTGCCCCTGCCCTATCATTGACATCTGCGGTAGTCATAGTGATTGCGTGGGGCAA
>JAQYUY010000090.1:5100-15617 GCA_028728195.1 Endozoicomonas sp. (ex Botrylloides leachii) | reverse complement strand
TAACCTAATGGAATAAAATTAAAAAAAATAGCTGTTTTTTTATATATAGTCTATGTTTTGTGGCGTCATTTTTAAATAAAACGATAGAGGTAAACATGCCACGATTTTTAATTTTATTATATGGAATAATATGTTCTTTATTCTGCACTTCGGTATTTTGTTCTTTGCCTTCCATTGAGGAGTTAAAAAAAGATAATGAAGGAGAATTACCAGCGTATTCAAAATCATTCACCTTATGTACTTCTTCAGAAGAAGTAGAAAATCAATTGGAAATTATTAGTGCAAATGCTTACCTCCCTATCTTTGATAATGAACAAGAAAAAATAGTTGTGCTTACTTGGCAGAAAGCTAATATTCTGCCTGAAAAAGCTATTATAGAATATCGTAATTATGCTTTTTACCCTGCTATTTGCCGAGAGATACGGATAAAATCTACAGGTAAAATACTAAAAATTTTAGAGATGCCATTGACCGGTGGTTATTCTGAGATGAATTTTATGTTATCTAAGGACGCCTATGAAACAGAGTTTATTTATACTAAAAATTTTTTAAATCCAGTAGCTGGAAAGCATTCACCAGAAATCAATGCATCAAATGTCTTAAAAATCACAGATCCTAGGTTAGATCCATCCCATAAAGATTATAGTGATACACTAATAAAATTGGCTAGCACATTAAAAGAAATAAGAATTAATTTAAATAAAAAAATTAACTTATCTGAAAATAAAATACCGTCAGACCTTAAGGTTCGTGCGCAAGGTTCGGCAGCTATTATTGCTAAAGAGCAACCTGATCTAATTCTTTTCCCTCGGGTGAAGCCTAATGAATATAAAGCGATTCAAAACGCATTATTACCGAGTAAAAATAAGCTAGAACTGGTTGTTGCTCATGCTTCAGGAGCATTATATACAGACCAAGATATGCTTGATAAATTAGAGCAACAAGATAATACCCCGCTTATCTCTGACTCAATTTTTAGATTGAAGCGCGAGGATGATCAAGATGCATTAGGCAACATTGTTGTAGGCCAAATACCAGAGCTAACACCAGTAGATGGCTATATGAATGAGGCAACAAAAAGGAGAAATGCGATGCACCCTATTTATATAGAGATCAAAGACCTTAATCTGGCCATCTTCTCCGCACTAACACCAGTACCGAATACAAAAGACCATAAATCGCATAAGAAAACGCTGATGCAACTCTGTAAAAGCTGTGAAGAAAAGGGAATCATGCCCTTGATTGCCTTTTATAACGATAAGTCTGATAAAAAAGATAAGCTATATGCTATTAAGACTGCAACTACCGAAGTAGAAGATATTAAAAGCTTCTACATTGGGCATCCTTACGAGAATTACTGGGCAGGCTTTCCTGCGTATATCAAAAAACTAAAAGATGAGATGGATACTTCAAGCACCACTCATCACTGACAAGGTAGGCTATCAAAGCCAATACGACAAAATAGACACCAAAAACCACTGCTAACTAAATCAGTAAAAGGGTGACTTCCATTTACGATGTTGCTTTTAAGTGAGCATCTAGTTCTTGGTACCCTCCAATATATTCTGTGCCATAGAAAATCTGTGGCACAGTTTTTACGGGTTTTCCAATGGTTTTTTCTAAACTTTCAGCGGTAATGCCTTCTTCATAAATATCGACATAGCGGAAAGGAAGCGCTTTTCTTTCCAGCAAATTTTTTGCCTGAACACAAAAACCACAGCCAGGACGGCCAAATATTGTATATCGTTCCATATGTATTACCTTATATCGGGTTGGCTAGTAGCAGTTCTAGCCCCGTTTATTTGACAAGTATAATAACAGTATGCCCCAGGGTAAAAAATTATTAAATTAAATTAATTATATAAAGCCGATTAATTAAACCTATTAAAAATAATGTCTACCCAGCCGCTGTATAAGACAGAAGGTATTGTTAGCGTAAAAAAACTAACCTAACGGGACAGCGTCATGCCAAGGATAGGCACTTTAACCATTGCATTATTGCTTCCATTGTCAGCTTACGGGACAGACCTAACTGCTATGGCACATAAGGCAGGTTTTAACCGCTGTGACCATGCCATTGCTGAAGAATTTAAAGGTCTTGCTCAGAAAGGTGATGGAGTTGCTTCAACCGGCTACTTTAATAACCGAAGCTTTAGCATTATGGCAACATGGGGAAAGAAAAAGGATAGTATTTGGAAAAATACTACATTTGTAAAATTCGGCCGCCGCTGTCTGGCTTACAGTGTGGTTGGCTCAACATTCCCATCAACCTGTTCCGTCTTTAAGGCTGAAAACCCTCAGTGGAAAAGCATGAAGCAAGTTGCCGATTTTACTTGGACACAGAATAAAGGTGGGGTAAATGCACTATTAAAAGACTTGCCCAATGACCATTGCTCTGTCACTTATCGTATTCATCAAGCCTATGATGTTAACGTTTCATCTGCTACTGATAAAAAGTCCTCTGCGGGAAAAAACACTGTAAATAGCAGTAGTTAGAAAACACGATTGGCGTAATTGGCTGTAATGGAATAATCCTAGCCTTTATAATCCCCTACCTAAAATGATTTTCTTTATCGCCTGTTATTCCTGATTGATCCCTCTTTTCCGCTACTGGTATGCATACAAATAAACTAGTCAACGAAATACATTAGGCTTACTAATAAACGGTATTTGTTTACAAAATGCATGCTATAAACTAAATAAGGTAAATGGATAAAGGTCAATTACTACTAATTAAGAAGGGTATAAACTTAATGAAACAACAATTAAGCCTGCAAAACCTTGTTGGTATAGGTTTTATGGCCTTTGCTATGTTTTTGGGAGCAGGCAATCTTATCTTTCCCCCACTGGTAGGTTATTTTGCGGGTACCTCTGTTTGGTGGGCAGCCATGGGCTTTCTTATCACTGGTGTGGGCCTTCCTTTTTTAGGCATTGTCGCTATTTCACTGATAGGTGGTGGCTTTAATGAGATAACTCGAGAATTGCCTCGTTGGATTATTGTGTTAATAGGAAGCTGCATATTCCTTATCATCGGCCCTTTATATGCTGTACCACGCACAGCTATGGTTGCCTATGAAATAGGGGTTATTCCTTTTCTTGGGGACGATGCCAATAACTGGATGCGACTATTATTTTGTAGCATATTCTTTGCGTTAGCTTGGTACTTATGTCTTAATCCTGGAAAACTTTTGGAATCAGTAGGCAAGCTTATCACGCCTGCATTAATTATTTTATTACTCATTATTGGGCTATCTCCTGTGTTTTACCCAATGGGGCAGCCAGGAACACCGCTCACCCCGTACACCGATATGCCTTTTCTTACTGGTTTTACCAAAGGCTACCTTACGATGGACGCTCTTGCTGCTTTGATGTTTGGCATTGTTATTACTGCCAATTTAAAATCACACGGCATTACTGAAAAAGGTTCACTGGTTCGATACACTGTCTTGACAGGCATGATGGCCGCTATTGGCCTTGGGTTAGTTTATATATCTCTGTTTTATCTTGGTGCAACAACGCGTGAAATGATTCCTTCGCCTGATAATGGCGGGCAGATTTTGGCTATTTATGTTCACCAACTTCTTGGCTTTTCAGGCAGTATTATCCTAGCTTTGGTTGTATTTCTCGCCTGCTTTACTACAGCAGTAGGTTGTATTACTGCTACCAGTGAGTATTTTCATGAACTATTAAATGCTGTCAGCTACAAACAGGTGGTAACGTGCATAACCCTTATTTGCCTTGTGATTGCAAATCTTGGACTAAATCAAATTGTTTCTTTATTTATTCCAGTATTGTTTTTGCTATACCCTATTTGTATCAGCTTAACACTATTAGGGCTTATTAGGTCGTATATTCCAAACCCCACGCTGACCTATCGGTCGACGTTATTCACTGCTTTTTTATTTAGTTTAATTGATGTTGAAAAAAGCATCTCTTTTGATGTTTTCAAACCTATAATGGCATACTTTAACTTCCTGCCTGGTTTTGATAATTATATGAGTTGGTTACTGCCCACAGGTATTGTTTTTCTTATCTCAATTATCGCAGGTATGTGTTGCCCAGCAAGAAAACATGTTTGATGATTTTTCTATTTTGAAAAACATAGGTATTTAACCGGTAAAAAAGGATAAACTTTTGAAGTAATGAGGTAATACCAATCAAATTGTTAACTAGGCTATTGCGCTGACTATCCGAGCATCAGCAATGCTTTGGAATACTTCGCAATAGCCTTGTTATTAATCATTATTCCTCTTTGTTCTAGAATCTGGCTGCCCATGCTAATTACGGTAGTTAGCATGCACAATTGATATACTCCTTTCTCCCCATGAACAATTATTTTGCGCTACCTTTCAGTTCAGATGGTTATGTTGGTAACGATAATGATACGAGAGTAGTTGCAATGCAGAATAAAAAATGGCTATCGACAAAATACAGATAGCCGCGTTACAGTAGAGTAAATTAGTCGCGAAGGTTTGATTTTTTTCCGCGGAGGTCACATGAGAAAAGAAAGACTACCGTACTGCCAGTTGAAGCAACAGCCTCAACAAAAAAAACAGGGTCAACAGGACGCTGATCTTCTCGATGAATCTATCGATCATGCAAAAGTAGCACATATAAAAAAGCAATTGATCAACGGTCAACTTCAAATAAATCCAGAACGTCTTGCTAAGAAAATACTGGAAACAGAGCGAAAACTATTTCCTGATAAAGATCGTAGCTGTGACCATTGATACTCATTTATTTTTTAATCATTTTTATAGCATATACCCTTGTGACGTTGGTGCGACGCTCCAAAAAATATTGACTCTGAAGCCTCAGCATAACGACAAATTGCTGATCCCATTTTGCATCAGTAGCCAAATAACTTAATAGTTTTTTTGTTGAGGCTTTGCGGGTTTTTCTTTTGCTAAATTCACCCGTAGTGGACGGCCGCTAACATCTTTGCCGTTCATATCCATTGCAGCATGAGCTTCTGCGTCTGTTGAAAAAGTAATGAAGGCAAACCCTCTTGAACGACCCGTTTCTCTATCTCTCATTAATTTAATATCATCTACAGAGCCGTAGCTAGAAAAGGCAATATCCAGATCTTGCTCGTCTGCACTATAGGCCAGGTTTCCGACGTATAATGTCTTATTTTCCATGGATAATAACTCTGATTAGCAATTTTTATTAATTATTATGCACACGCATGTAAAGCAATTTTTTCGATTGGTCCATTATAGGTTAACTGACCAATTCCTCTCACAGGTTCGCATAAAAAAATCAAACTGTCTATTGCTAGGTCGTTTGGCGCTTTTAACCTACGTCTAAAACCCGTATCAGTGATATCATGACGTTATTTATTGTAAGGTATAGTCATGGAAATCAGTCATCTAAGAAGAGAATACACACAAGCAGGGCTCAGTCTAGAGCACCTTGCAAAAACACCCTTTGAACAATTCGCCTACTGGTTTCGCCAAACACAGCAGGCTGGTATACCGGAACCTAACGCCATGAGTCTCGCTACGGCATCCAGAGAAGGCATACCCAGTGTGAGAACTGTATTACTAAAACACTTTAGCGACAATGGGTTTGTATTTTTTACCAACTATACCAGCAAAAAAGCCCTAGATATTACGGAAAACCCACAAGCAGCATTACTGTTTCCTTGGTTAACCTTGGAGCGTCAGGTTATTGTTCGTGGAAGTGTTGAAAAAATAACCAAGACGGAGTCTTTGCGTTACTTTGCTAGTCGCCCCCGTGATAGCCAGCTAGGAGCCTGGGTTTCTCGACAAAGCTCAGTTATTACCAGCAGACAATCGCTGGAAGTGAAACTCAACGCAATGAAGCAAAAATTTAGTGAAGGTGAAGTCCCTCTTCCATCTTTTTGGGGTGGATATAGAGTTATTCCAAACCATATTGAATTTTGGCAGGGCCGCCCTAACCGTCTTCATGACCGTTTTATCTATAGTAAGATAGATAGCAACAAGCCTTTGGAACAGTGGAAAATAGAGCGCTTATCCCCCTGATACAAACGGAGGCATTATGAGTCAAGAAACAGCAGCCAAAATAGCCGTTCGTGATAGTCTAGTCGCTTTAGTTGAAGCAAATAATAATTTTAAACAAGCGGTGTTAAGTGATAATTCATTGCCAGCATGGGTCATGAAAGAAGGATTAACTGAACACTTTAGTAGCTATACAGACCGAGAGCTTGCTATTGATACAACAACACGGCTTACCTACTTGCCTGAACAGAGTAAACAGGAAACAACCCGCTTACCCGGGCTTATTGGAATATCATCTGACACACTGCAATTAGGGCACATTTTAAACAACTCACGTATGGCATTTAAACAAGCTATGAGTAACTATCGTCGCTTGTTTGGCGATAGCATTGAAGCCATTGAACAAGCATCAGAAGAGCTCAGAGAAAGTCTATTGGGCGGACTAAAAATCCAGCATATTCATTTTGTGCAAAGTTATCGCCAACTAAAGCTTTTTGCCAAACCGCCAAAAAGAATAGGATTTAGTTGGGCCGCCAGTCATAGCGGAAGCGTTCGTTTAAAAGCAATAGAAGCTATTGATCATTTGCGAAAAAAATACCTCGCCTCCGATGCAATTGGCAGCGATATTCAGGTATTGGAACAAATGCCAGAAAACGAAATTGTTATCATTAAACGAGATTTGGTAGCGCATCTTCGAGCTAATCTTACATGGCCTAAAACGATCCAGGCATTAAGGCTGACTAAGCCTGAGGCAAAAAAAAACTACCCTGGGCAAATTAATGCTCCATTGCCGCTTTTTTTACAACTTGAACACGGCGAATCACTTCCGGAATTTAATCCTATTCGCCCTTTTGACCCTCAGGCAAAACAAGCGAGGCTCCAAAGAAGTGATGCTCGACTGGAGAAGATAACTGAAAATCCGCACTCTAGGATTTATCGGGATACTAGTAGGGCACCCTCTTGTCGATCGTTTAACTAATTGTACCCTCTGCATAAGCGCAATAGCGTGGTCAAAAAATTAGGTATAGCAGATACTTAATTTTTTAACCATCTCTTTAGAGATTGATTAAAATAGGACAGTTTGCTATTTGCAGCAACATAGGAGTAATAAACCGTAATACGTCTTGCACATTGTTTTGCTAATCAGGTAGTATGCACACTGCATTTCGGAGCGTAGCGCAGCTTGGTAGCGCACCACAATGGGGTTGTGGGGGTCGGAGGTTCGAATCCTCTCGCTCCGACCAATAAAATCAATAACTTACACATTTTTTATGCGACAAAAGCTTTTATAGATCCAACAAAACGTCCAACAAAAATGCGCTAAGTGGCCTTATGAACGACACTGTACATGCGTTAGTTATAACGATAGTACGTTCAATAAAAGCTAAAAATTGAATATGTGTGGGTTAATATTATCACCAGTTTTTGCATACCAGCTCTTTCGAAAGCTGGGTATCTTTATTACCTCCCAAAGTATACCTGTGATCTAGCCTGACAACTGTCATTTGATCAGTGAGCGGTCTGATATCTTCATGATCGTTAATACTGATAATCATTCATCCTCTGATAGTTTTAGCGCGATGAAACAAGCGTTCATAATTATCAATTAACACCTGAAAATCATCATGACTTCTGCTTACAAGTGAAAGACCTATTCCCGATAAGCTAATATCCAAAAAATGATTAACCTTTTGTTGTGAATCCTTTAGCTGCTTCAAGCGATGATGAGTACTTGTGTTGAGCATTTTGCAAAAAACACCAATCGAATTTTTTAACTACGCTATTTCACCGACCATCTGAACACCAGAGCTGCATTGACTCCTCGCAATAGCCCTGCTATTACTCATCATTCTGCCTTGTTCTGGAGTCCGACTGCCCATGCTCATTACGGTAGTTAAAAAACATGATTGGTATAACCTCTACCCACTGCCTAATCAAATAGTTTTCGCAATCGCTATCTCGCTATATACTGAACATCCTAGCAATGAGAAGTGTCCCAAATCATGAAGCCAACGATACGGCCAACAAAAAATAGTGTGCTCCCCCTTGTAATGGCCCTGTTTTGCGCTATTCTAGTTGCAGGTTGCTCTGGACCATCGACGATTCAGGCAGGTTCATTCCCCAGCATGTCAAAGACAAACATGCATGATAATGGGTCTACGGATCAATTATTAGCCTATGCAGCCACACGTGATTTTCCAGAAAATGTAGCACTGACCCTGCAAGCATCAGAACAACTAATAACCAAAAACCCAAATCGTGCCAAACGTATTCTAGATGCTATAAATTACGACAGCTTACCTGAGCCTTTGCAAGAACAGCTAGCACTGTTACAGGCACGCATTGCTGACCTGTCAAATAAAAACTGGGAAGTATTTGGTTGGCTGGATCAAAAAGCTATTCTTACCAGCAATAACCCCGATACTGTAGCGACTGCTCATGCACTAAGAGCAAAAGCCTATAACCGATTCTCCGAATACCCTGCTGCGTTAGATGAATGGATCAGTGCCATGCCTTCTCTTAGTAAAGAACAACAGGCTGAGTATCAAAAGAATTTCTGGAAAACGCTGCTCCATGTCTCAAAAACACGTCTCGCAAGCTTAGTTAGCCAAACTACTGACCTGAATACAAAAGGCTGGTTAGAGCTTGCTATGCTGTATCAACCAGGCACTGAGCTTGAGCAGCAATTGCAGGGGTTACAACACTGGAAAGAACACTGGATTGGTCACCCAGGCAATGCCTATATCCCTGTAAATTTTGAACAACTACAGGCAAGCTCTCACGTTAAACCTAAAAAAATAGCGGTTTTATTACCCTTATCTGGTCCACTTGAAAAAGCTGGCACGGCAATACGAGACGGCATCATTGCAGCAAGCTATGATGATTTTAGCCATCATATCGCTCCCCCTGAACTATTAATTATGGATACCAATAATCGCGATATTAACCAAGTAGCAGATCAGGCTATTCAACAAGGAGCAGAGTTAATCATAGGCCCGCTTAGTAAGCAGAATGTTAGCTATTTATCCAGTGATATAACAGCTTATACGCCTGTGCTGGCGCTAAACTATCTAGATACACTGACGTTCAACCCCTTGTTGAAATTATATCAATTTGGCTTATCTGCAGAAGATGAAGCCAAAATGGCGGCTGACAGGGCAATTATTGATGGCCATCAGCGTGCTATTATACTGATCCCTGACACCAGCTGGGGAAAGAAAACAGCTAGAGCATTTAGTCAGCGCTGGCAAGAAAAAGGCGGCAAGATTACAGCCATGGCTACCTTCGATGACACCACCCAATTCAGTAAACTCATTGGTCAATTGCTTGAAGTAGATAAAAGTCAAGAACGAGAACGTCAACTCAGTCGCCTACTTAAAGAAAATCTCGGTTTTCAAGCAAGACGGCGACACGACTTTGATATGGTATTTATTGCCGCCTCTGCCGCAGAAGCACGGCAAATAAAACCCGCACTATCTTACCAATTTGCGGGCAATTTACCTGTGTATGCTACATCTAGCGTATTTTCTGGAAAAATCAACGCCGCTAGAGATCGTGACCTTGATGGTATACGTATTCCAGTAATGCCTTGGTATATCCCTCAATTAAGAACAGCCATTGAGCGCAATATTACCGCTGCAATCCCCCTTTCTAGGGGCAGCTACGGTACACTATACGCCCTTGGTGTCGATGCCTATAAACTCTACCCAAAGCTACAACAATTGAGCAACTTGTCCGGTAGTCAGATAAAAGGGCTAACCGGTTGGTTGAGCATTGATAAAAACCATCGAGTTGACCGAGAACTGACATGGCAAATATTTCGCAATGGGCGCCTAGCACCTCTTCCCATCAAACGACCTAAGACGAGATCTGCTGATGCCTTGGCGTTTAACAAATAGTAATACTAAGGGCTCTGCTGCTGAAAAGTTAGCGCTACGCTACTTAAAAAGAAATAGGCTAAAACACGTAGATAGCAACTTTGCTGTCTCTTGTGGTGAGCTTGACTTGATTATGCTAGATGGAAGCACACTGGTCTTTATTGAAGTTCGCTCTCGTTCAAAAAGCCGCTTTGGTTCAGCGATAGAGAGTATTACAGCAAGCAAAATAAAAAAAATAAAAAAAACAGCGCAATGGTTTCTTCAGTGCCACGCTAAATATCACCACAGGCCATGCCGTTTTGATGTTATTGCCATCACTTACAATAACGCTAATGGGCAAGATCGCTTAGAATGGATCAAGGGAGCCTTTTGAATTGGTGCATAAACGATATTATACCAATCGTGTTTTCTAACTACCGTAATAAGCATGGCAACCGCTCTCCAGAACAAAGCGACGCGTAATAGCGCAGTAAAAACAATGACTGGTATTAGCCATTTTTCTTTAGGATATTGAGCATGCATGAGCGTATCACTCGCCACTTTTCCGATAGCATTGACGCTAAAATTAGGGCTGCTGAAACCCTACCAACACCTATCGCTGAGGCTGCTGAAAGCATTGTTCAATCATTATTAAGTGATGGCAAAATTCTGGTCT
>JAQYUY010000090.1:0-5000 GCA_028728195.1 Endozoicomonas sp. (ex Botrylloides leachii) | reverse complement strand
CGCCACTTTTCCGATAGCATTGACGCTAAAATTAGGGCTGCTGAAACCCTACCAACACCTATCGCTGAGGCTGCTGAAAGCATTGTTCAATCATTATTAAGTGATGGCAAAATTCTGGTCTGTGGTAATGGGGGCTCAGCAAGCGATGCACAACATTTTGTTGCTGAGTTATTAAGTCGATACGATCGTGAACGCCCGGCCTTACCCGCCCTTTCATTGTGCTCAGACAGCTTAACCATTAGCTCTATTGCTTCTGATTCAAGCTATAATGAGGTTTTTTCCAAGCAGATTCGGGCTCTTGGACAAGAAAGCGATATACTTCTAACGATATCCGCAACAGGCAATTGTCCTAATATTGTGCAGGCTATTCAGGCTGCTCATGATCGTGATTTGCAAATTATAGCTCTTACCGGTAAAGACGGTGGTGATATGGCACGACTACTACACCCAGAGGATATTGAAATCCGAGCACCCGCGAGCAGCCTTCCTAGAATTCAAGAGGTGCATATGCTGGTTATTCACTGCCTTTGTGATCTGATTGATGAATATTTGTTTTCAGGATAACCGCTTTATTGCCATAACCCCTTAACAATCGGTTTGCATATGTAGCTAGAACGGATCAAAGCTCTAGACATAAGCAGATGTCACCCTATACAGATCAGGAGAAAATAATGCTTCGCATCAACGATTGTCTTTTAGCCGTTTCATTATTGATATTTCTCAACGGCTGCTCAACCATTGTGGGCAGTATAAACAGTGGTCCCGTTGAAATAAATCCCACTGATCGTACCTGGGGTCAGTGGATGGATGACCAAAGCATAGAAACCGTTGCTAGTGTTAATATTGCCAAAGCAGACCCTGCATTAAAAAAGAGTCGCATTAAAGCCATCAGCTTTAATGATACATTACTGCTCATCGGACAAGTACCCAATGAACGACTAAAAGAACTAGCAGGGCAGACAGCAATGAAAATAAAGCAGGTCAAGCAAGTTTATAATGAACTTACCATTGGTGATAATATAGATCTATTACTTCAAAGCAATGATGCGCTACTAACTGCAAAAATTAAATCCGCTCTAATATCTTCAGATGACGTGACTGCAGATAATATAAAAGTATATACGGAAAATGCTACGGTTTATCTTATGGGTTTAGCAACCCCTGCTACTGCTCAAATAGTTGTTAATATTGTTCGCAATATAACCGGCGTAAAAAAGGTTGTTAAGGTCTTTGAGTACTTGCCAGATTCCTTACTAACCACAAAATAACATCACCGAAAATATAGTATTAGCGGTATTATTTGTCTATGCTATTACCCCAGCACTGATCATGTTTGCAATAGCATAATTAAAATGCTCAATGATAAATAGCCTCATAAACGGTATAACCATTTCTGCTATCTACTATACAACAGTTACCGAATGCTTTTTCTATGACTGATTCATACCTTAAAAAACTATTGGCCACTATTCTCAGCTGTCCTCCTTTGATCAAATAATTAGGAGATTGCCTAATAAACTGCTCAGTTACTTGATAGTCTGTTTTGACCCCTTGATGAAAAGGCGGATTAGAGACAATCAGGTCAAAGCGCCCAGATACATCAGATAGGCCGTCACTGGCAATGGTTCGATAGTTACCCACTTTTAGGTTTTTCAACGTCTTGTGCGTACTGGCTAAGGCTAATGCATCACAGTCTACAAGCGTAAAATTAGCATCAGACTGTTGTAATGCTAAAGCAGCACTAATCACGCCTGCGCCGCATCCAAAGTCCAACACATTGCTTGCTTTACAACCATGCAATGAAGCCAGCAGGATTGCTGTTCCCTGATCCAAATGTCCATGGCTGAATACTCCTGGTAAAGATGATGCAACAAATGATTTGCTCTGTTGGCTCACATCAAATGACTGAAAATAATGATCTACGACAAAATCAGAGGTAACCTCTTCAAAACCCGTTGCTTCGATTAAACCACAATGACGTGCATTATCAATCACGGTAACGTCTGAAAAATAAGTTTTAAGCCGCTTCCTCCAAGACTTGATTCCCTCACGATTCTCACCAACCAGCCATAAGCTCGCATCTGGCGCTAGTAAAGGGCGAACCATATCTAGCCAAAACATCATTAACGGCTTACTCTTCTGAAGGAAAAAAATCACACTATCAAACAGTTCGAGCTGATTAGCAGCGAGTATTGGGCCGTATAATAATTCGTGTTGTATTGGCAGCCTTTGCCATATAGGGTCAAGATATCGGTGAGTAGCAATATTTTGCGTCAAACCAACTACTTCTGATACAACACCCTCTAAAGCCAATGCAGCTGCAAGCTCATCAGCAGGTGGTGCTAGCAGTAAGCAGCGCTTAGATTGCAGTGCATGGCTATTGCGAAGGATTAGCTGAGATGTATTACAAAAAGTAGTAGCGTTCATTATGTACCGCGTAACCATTAAAAAAAACAAGCTTCTTATACCGGAATAAAGTGCCCTTATAAAGTCATTTTATTAGCTTGATGCAACAGCTCACTGCATAATTGTCGAAAGCCAAGCAGTTAGATATACTTGCTCGGCATAAACAGCATTTATACACTTATCGCCACACCTATACCCAAGTGAATTCAAGATGCTCATTTTTCTTCCAAGCTTACTCCTTAAAATGAAGGGTTATAGCTGAATAAACGCGAGCATCTTGAAAGCGTTTGAGTATATATCTTTTCTGCTCGGTTCGCTGTGGCTGAAATTGCATCCTAAAAGAGTAATGAGAACGTTATGCGCGTTGAAGCTGATATCAAACTGGGTTTTAAAGATGTATTGTTCAAACCTAAACGTTCAATATTGAAAAGCCGCTCTCAAGTCAACCTAGAACGAACTTTCCGCTTTATTCATACTGATTCCGAGTGGACAGGTGTGCCTGTGATTGCTGCTAATATGGATACTGTTGGCACATTTGCTATGGCTCACGTGCTAGCTGAGCAAAAAATGTTAACCGCTGTACACAAGCACTACACCGTTGATGAATGGGAAGCCTTTCTAAATAGTTCACCAAAAGGCATTGAAGAGCATATCATGGTCAGCTGTGGCACATCCGATAGTGACTTTAATCAGCTAAATGCCATTTTAGCAATCAATGAAAAACTGCGTTTTATCTGCATTGATGTGGCGAATGGTTACTCTGAGCACTTTGTGAACTATGTGGCTAAAGTCCGAGCAGCTCATCCTAAAAAAGTCATTATGGCAGGCAATGTTGTTACAGGAGAAATGGTTGAAGAGCTTATTTTAAAAGGTGCTGATATTGTTAAAGTAGGCATCGGCCCTGGCTCTGTCTGCACCACACGGGTGAAGACTGGCGTCGGTTACCCTCAACTTTCCGCTGTTATTGAATGCGCTGATGCGGCTCATGGGGTCGGCGGGCAAATTATTTCTGATGGCGGATGCACCTGCCCAGGTGATGTATCTAAAGCATTTGGCGGCGGCGCAGATTTCGTTATGATCGGCGGCATGCTTGCTGGTCATGATGAGTCAGGCGGTGAAATCGTCAACGAAAATGGCCAGCAATTCCGTCTTTTTTATGGCATGAGCTCAGAAACTGCTATGGATAAACATGCCGGTGGCGTTGCTAATTATCGCGCATCTGAAGGTAAGACGGTTAAAGTACCTTACCGCGGTGCTGTTATTGAAACCGTAAAAGATGTATTAGGTGGCGTTCGCTCTACTTGTACCTATGTTGGTGCTGCTAAGTTAAAAGAGCTGACTAAACGCACAACGTTTATTCAAGTAAATGAACAAGAAAATCGAACCTTTACTTAATAGCCCAAGTTATGCACCAGCATAGGCCCTCACTCATCAAGTGATGGCCGGAGCGCCTTCATGTAAATGTTTTCTCAAAACTAGCAGTCGTTCATTTTTAGCTTCGAGGATAATGCGCCTAGCCATAAATATATGGAGGGAAATGTTCTTGCTGTATAATACGATAGTATACTTAGCCGCAAAGGCGTTAAACGTTAACGTGTTATAAGAGCTCAACTTCCCTCTATCTTAGATCCCCTTGAACTTATTTTCCTTATCAGCCGCTTAATACCAATTAAGCTCTTCTAACTATGCTATTGCGCTGACCATCTGAACACCAGCACTATATTGGAGCTTCTCGCAATAGACCTGCTATTATTCGTCATTTCACCTTTTTCTCAAGACTAGCTACCATGCTTATTACGGTAATTAAAAAGCACGATAGGTATAATAGAAATATTTAAGTTCATCCCCCCTTTTCAAAAAGGTAATCCATTGACAGCATGAAAAGCTTAAGGGGCTGAGTAAAAAATTAACATTTGTCTATCCAAATACTAAATAAATCACTTATCAAAATAAAGCATTGCCTATATAGAATATAGGGTTGGGCTCTGTTCATCTAGGTAGTTGATAGTTTATCCTTCAACTAAACCCATGCATGGGGATGATCTCATGAAACACACCGATTTTATTAATCTTCTTGAATCCCTTACCTTGCTCACTGATGAGCAGCTTCATGTTATCCAGTCAGCCGTTGATGGTCATCACCTCCACGGCTCCCTGCTATACCCAAGTGAATTCAAGATGCTCATTTTTCTTCCAAGCTTACTCCTTAAAATGAAGGGTTATAGCTGAATAAACGCGAGCATCTTGAAAGGGTTTGAGTATAATCGAACGAATTGAAAAGAACTTCTGCGCACACCCCATATGCGATATGTGCGGCAATGATACGATTCGTAAATACGGTTTTCAAAAAGGGCGCCAAAGGTACCAATGTAAAAACTGCCACCATACATTTAATGCCTTAACCTCAATCCCTTTAGCTCGGTTGAAAAAAGTGTGGATGCTGGATAAGTATCTCAACTGTATGACAGCATCGATGACTTTAAGACCTTCAGCCCGTGAGTGCGGAATCTCATTGAATACCTCCTTTCACTGGTGACACCGGTTTATGGCATTGATTGAAGGTGATCAAGCCGAGTTATTGCAGGGGATTGTAG
>JAQYUY010000009.1 GCA_028728195.1 Endozoicomonas sp. (ex Botrylloides leachii) | reverse complement strand
AGTTAAATCATCCGCTGGTACATATACTGCTTGAATAGAGGTAATAGAACCTTTTTTAGTCGACGTAATCCGCTCTTGAAGCACGCCCATTTCTTCTGCCAGTGTTGGTTGGTAACCTACTGCTGAAGGCATTCGTCCTAATAAGGCTGAGACTTCCGTTCCTGCCAGAGTATAGCGATAAATATTATCAATAAAGAGCAGTACGTCACGACCCTCATCACGAAACTGCTCTGCCATGGTCAAACCCGTTAGCGCTACACGCAAGCGGTTGCCTGGCGGTTCATTCATTTGGCCGTAAACTAACGATACTTTGTCTAGTACATTAGATTCTTGCATTTCATGATAGAAATCATTGCCTTCACGGGTACGTTCACCAACGCCGGCAAATACCGAGAAGCCAGAATGCTCAATCGCAATATTACGAATAAGCTCCATCATGTTGACCGTCTTACCTACACCGGCACCCCCGAATAGACCTACTTTTCCCCCTTTTGCAAATGGTACGACCAAGTCAATTACCTTAATGCCTGTTTCTAATAACTCATTACTGCTCGACTGTTCAGCATAAGAGGGGGGTTTGCGGTGAATAGCTGCGCGGGTTTTCTCGCCTATAGGTCCCTTTTCATCAATAGGGTTACCCAGCACATCCATAATACGACCAAGGGTTTCTGTACCTACAGGTACTTGTATCGCTTTTCCCGTATTATCTACATTCAAGCCGCGGGCAACGCCTTCAGTTGAACCCATGGCAATTGTGCGTACAATGCCGTCGCCTAGTTGCTGCTGAACTTCCAGAGTCAAATCTTTTTCTTTGACATGCAAAGCATCATATACCTTGGGAACATTGTCTCTTGGAAATTCAACGTCGATGACGGCGCCGATAATTTGAACGATACGACCGCTACTCATAGCCTTACCTTTCCTAATCCTTGTTTTTTGGCTTTGGGTGAATATGCTTCCACCCAAACCGATAGCTTAATTACACAGCCGCTGCACCACTGACGATTTCTGAAAGTTCTTGAGTAATTGCAGCTTGGCGTGCCTTGTTATACACCAACTGCAAATCATCAATCAGATCACCTGCATTATCAGTTGCACTCTTCATGGCAACCATTCGAGCTGCTTGTTCACAGGCATTATTTTCAACGACTGCCTGGTATACTTGAGATTCGATATAACGAATTAAGAGACCATCTAATAATTTTTTAGCATTCGGCTCATAAAGATAATCCCACGGCTTTTTTAGTGATTCATCGTTATTCGGCACCAAGGGCAGCAATTGTAAAACCTCTGGCCGTTGGATCATTGTATTAACAAACTCGTTGCGAACAACAAAAAGTCGATCAATAGCTTCTGTTTCATAACGGTCTAGCATCACTTTAACACCGCCGTATAGATCAGCAATATTTGGCTTATCGCCAATATGTGTCATCGCGGCAACGACATTACCACCAAAATTACGGAAGAATGAAACGGCTTTGCTGCCAATTAAACAAAAATCGATTTCAGCACCTTGGTCTCGCCATTTAGACATACTCTCAAGTGTCTTTTTGAACAAATTTGTGTTCAAGCCACCACAAAGTCCGCGATCAGTGGCAGTGACAATAAAGCCAACGCGTTTTACATCTCGTTCAATTAAAAAGTGATGCTTATACTCAGTATTAGCATGGGCAATGTGGCCAATAACTTGCTGAATACGTTCGGCGTAAGGACGGCCAGCTTGCATTCTTTCTTGCGCTTTGCGCATTTTACTTGCCGCTACTAACTCCATGGCGCTAGTAATTTTCTGTGTACTTTTAATGGATGATATCTGCGTTCGTATCTCTTTTGCACCTGCCATTTTCAGCCCTCAAACTTGGGTTTACAGGTTTTTGTTACTTGTCTGAAGAGCAAAAATTGCCTGCCATTTATTACCAGCTCTGGCTGGCTTTGAATGCTTCAACAACTTTTTTTAGCTCTGCTTCAATTTCACTATTGAAGTCACCCGCTTTATTAATTCGAGTCATTAGGTTTTTATGCTCAGTGTTAGCAAAGCTTAATAATGAAGCCTCAAAGCTACTAACTTTCTTTAGTTCAACATCATCGAGGAAGCCTTTTTCTGCGGCGAAGACAACTAGCCCCATCTCAGCAATAGACATCGGCGCATACTGTTTCTGTTTCATCAGCTCAGTAACCCGTATGCCATGTTCTAGTTGTTTGCGGGTAGCATCATCAAGATCAGAAGCAAACTGAGCAAAAGCTTGGAGTTCACGGTATTGAGCCAAAGCAAGACGAATACCGCCCCCCAGTTTTTTAATGATTTTGGTTTGTGCTGCCCCGCCAACACGCGATACCGAAATACCGGCATTCATTGCTGGGCGAATACCCGCATTAAATAAATCAGTTTCTAGGAAAATTTGCCCATCCGTGATAGAGATAACGTTAGTTGGCACAAAAGCAGATACATCACCTGCCTGTGTTTCAATAATAGGCAGGGCTGTGAGAGAGCCAGTTTTGCCTTTCACTTCACCGTTTGTTAGTTTTTCAACATAATCGGTGTTCACTCGAGCAGCGCGTTCTAGTAGTCGGGCATGAAGATAAAATACATCGCCAGGGTATGCTTCACGACCAGGAGGGCGACGTAGCAAGAGAGAAATTTGTCGATATGCCCAAGCTTGCTTGGTCAGATCATCATAAATAATTAATGCATCTTCACCTCGGTCGCGAAAATATTCGCCCATGGCACAGCCTGCAAAAGGTGCAAGAAACTGCATAGCTGCAGGATCAGAAGCACCTGCAGCAACTACAATCGTATGATTCATTGCACCGTGCTCTTCTAGTTTGCGAACAACGCCAGATATAGACGACTGTTTTTGTCCAACAGCAACATATATACATTTAATGCCAGAGTTTTTCTGATTAATAATGGCATCTACAGCTAAAGCAGTTTTACCTGTCTGGCGGTCGCCAATAATTAATTCTCGTTGTCCGCGGCCAATAGGAACCATGGCATCTACTGATTTGTACCCAGTTTGCACTGGCTCATCAACGGGTTGACGGGCAATAACACCAGGAGCTACTTTTTCAATGGGTGATGTTGTGGTAGTTTCTATAGGCTCTTTGCCATCAATGGGTACACCCAGAGCATCAACTACACGACCTAATAACTCAGTGCCAACAGGGACTTCAAGAATACGACCAGTGCAATATACTTTTTGACCTTCAGCGAGATCGCCGTAGTCGCCTAAAACGACAGCACCGACAGAATCTCTCTCAAGGTTTAGTGCCATACCATAAACACTGCCTGGAAATTTGATCATTTCTCCGTACATGACATCAGCCAGACCATGAATACGAACGATACCATCAGTGACACTAACAATAGTACCCTCATTCAGGGCTTCGCTGGACACATCAAGCTCCTCAATACGGTTCTTGATAATGTCACTAATCTCAGAAGGATTTAGTTGTTGCATACTTACCTGTCCAGTTTATCCTGAAAATACAATAGTCTTTATCGCCAGCAGTACTCTGTTTTGTAAAGCGTATATTATTCAGTCTGAGAGCTATTTATAGTTTAGGAAATCATTGCTTCAGCCAGCTTCGCCAACCGAGCTCGAAGGCTACCATCAATTACTAGATCTCCTGCCTTGATAATAACCCCACCAATTAGACTACTATCAATTTTGATGTTCAATTTAACACGTCGACCGAGACGAGTCTCAACCTTTATTGCCAGTTGGTCTACTTGATCCTGAGTGAGAGGGAGAGCTGAAATAACAGATACCTCCTGAGAGCGCTCTTCTTCTGCTTTTAGTTGTATAAATAAAGCGTAAATAACTGGAAGCAAATTGATCCGTTTATTATCAGCCAAGATGGCAATGTAATTATTCATTTCCTTGGTGAGGTAACCCTCACATAATCCCAAGAATGTTTTTAACTGCTGTTTTCCTGATAGAGCAGGGTTAACAAGAAGACTAATCACTTTCTTATGACAGGCGATACTGGCACATAGTGACAGCATGGTAGACCACTGAGAAAGCGTGCCTTGTTGTTTTGCATATTCAAAGGCGGCTCGAGCATAAGGACGGGCACAAGTGGTCAGTTCCATGGAGTCCTTCCTTTAAAGTTGAGCGGCCAAGTCATCGACCAGCCGACTATTTGCTGCTTCATCAAGTCGCTCACCCAATATTCTCTCAGCTCCAATCACGGCCAAGTTGGCTACTTGAGAGCGCAACGCCTGGCGAGCACGATTGGCCTCTTGTTTAATTTCAGCTTCTGCTGCCACCTTAAGGCGTGCACCCTCGTCATGGGCCTGTTGTTTTGCTTCATTAACTATTTGATCGGCGCGCTTATTAGCTTGATCAACAATCTGCTGAGCTTGCACACGTGCTTCGTGTAAATAAAGCTTTGCTTTTTCACGAGCTAGTTTGAGCTCCTTTTGTGCTTTTTCAGCAGCAATCAGGCCATCAGCAATTTTCTTCTGACGGTTATCTAATATTTGCATCAAAGGTGGCCATACGTATTTCATGCAGAACCACACAAAAAATGCAAATGCAATACTTTGACCAATTAGGGTTGCATTGATATTCATATCAACATCTCTTGCTTTAGTTGATGGTCAGTGACCAGATATTTTATTAAAACCTGTTACCTTAATCTCATCAGTTAAAAAAGCTGTGAATGATCATCCACAGCCAACAGTGTGATATTTTCTTCTACATTAGCGTATGGATTAGCTCAATAAACCAATAAATGGATTAGCAAAGGTGAAGAATAAAGCGATGCCAACTGCAATCATTGGAATGGCATCAAGCAAACCTGCAACAATAAACATTTTTGTTTGCAGCAATGGAGCAACCTCTGGTTGACGAGCCACACCTTCTAAAAATTTACCGCCCAGTATTGCAAAACCCAGCGCTGTAGCAAGAGCAGCCAAACCCAGCATAAGCGCAACGCTGATAACAGTTAGACTAACAACCTGTTCCATATTTCCTCCAGAGACCACTGTCGTGTTATTTAAGTAAGCTTGTTAAAATTAAAAATAGTCTGTTAATGTTCTTCATGGACACTGCTAAGATACACAATGGTAAGCGTCATGAAAATGTATGCTTGTAAGGTAATGACTAGAATGTGTAGCACTGCCCAGCCAAAATGAAGTGGTAATTGAGGCCAGCCAACCATAGCAATCAAAATAAAGATCAGCTCACCTGCGTACATGTTGCCAAATAATCGTAACCCTAGAGAGATTGGCTTGGCCACTAAAGATACTGTTTCCAATACTAAGTTTATAGGAATTAATAGGATCTGAAGGATCAAATTATTGCTAGAAAAAGGATGTAATGCCAAGTCGCCAAACATACCCTTAATGCCTTTTTCTTTGATCCAAAAGAAGATCATTAAGATGAAAACACTCAAAGACATTGACATGGTTATATTGGGGTCGGCAGATGGCACTATCTTCATATAGGGAATACCCGCTAATGTGGATAGCCCTGGAATCCAATCAACAGGAATCAGATCCAGAAGGTTCATAAAGAACACCCAAACAAAAACAGTTAGCGCCAAAGGAGCTATCAAAGGGTTTTTGCCATAAAATCCATCCTTAACGCTGGTATCTACAAACTCAATTATACTCTCGATAGCATTTTGTAAACGGCCTGGGACGCCTGATGTAGCCCGTATAGCTACGTAACGAAATATGCCAATAAAAATAAACCCAACAAATACGGACCAGAATATGCTGTCTATATTTAATGACCAAAAGCCCATTGCATGAGCTTCTGCTGATGTTTTGGCTATTGTCCAAGTAGGCTCTGTTAATTTTCCTAGAGATTCGCCGTGTGCACCCACTCGCTCAAAACCGGCAGGTAGTTGACCGAAGGTCAAGCTCTGCAAGTGGTGCTGTATATATTGAGAAGCAGTATTTGCCATGGCTATTGTGCTACACCGTTAGTTGCTATGTTTTCTTTGCCGCTTTTCAATCAAAAGTGGCGTTAACCAGTGAATAGACTGGACTATAAAAAAAGCACTAAATAGTGCTACTGGCATAATCGGCTTAATCAGTGTAAAAACCATTACAAACGCCAATACAGTCAATACAAACTTGCCAGCCTCTCCTTGATAAAAAGAACTGACAATTTGTTGCGCAGCACTAGCACCCTTGTAACGAAAGGCTTTCCAAATAAAATAAGCGTTGGGGATGCTACAACACAGTCCGCCTAAAAAAGCAGATACAGCAGCATTTTTACTAAAACTAAGGAAAGTAATAGAAAGAAAAATTGTTGCAGACAGCTGTGCGATAATAACCCGATGCATAGACGGTCCACGGAGATAAGGATGCCGTGATACTCGGTTTTCTTTATGCCGCAATAAAAGGCTGCGCTGTATGGTTTTGACTTCAAGCATACTAATATTGTTTATCGTTGTTTATCTCTCTACGTTTGTCGTTATATTGCTATGCCTGCCAGATATATTCAGTGAACAAGTACCTAAAGCAGTCATGCAAACATGGCCTAAATTAACAATACTTTTTCCCAGATGCATTCTTAGCAGAGAGCAAAGAACGGCGCAAAATAACGTGTCATACACAAGAGACTTGAATTGTACGAGAAACAATCTGTAATACAATCTCCATATAGCTACTCTCTTAAAAATAGTTTTTTTAATATAACAATATCCGTGTTTTGAAAACAGTATATGAGGATTAATACCTATAAATCAAGAGATTATTATCATTTAAGAGCACCTATACAAATCAAGTTAATATGAATAGTCGTTTATATTTAGCTCTATGATTCATTCAATACAGACTGTGTTATTAGCCATTATGACATAACAAGCCTCATGGCTCAGAGCAACTTTGGGGCTTAAACTGGAGCATCAGTAACTAAAGAATTATGGAGGTGGAAATATTTTCGTGTCAGGCAGTATTTTCATTATGAGCTACCGATTGGTTCAAGCATAATGACTCGTTTTCGTCAACGTATCGAAAACAGTGGATGTAAAAAATACTTGCGGCTACTATTCATGCGGACATTAAACAAGCAGTGAAAGAAGAGTTATTGAAAGCTATAGCTGAAGCCGCACAAAATAATGATGCCTCGTGCTTTTTAAATAGCTCATTGATAGTAAAATGATATTGTCGCCGCTCAATCAGTCTTACCCATGAGGAACTTTTTTCGGAAACTAGAAGAATACGTCAAATGACGTTCTATAACTATTTTTTACCTAAGCTATCGCAAGGTGGATCTAATTTTAATGGAAAATAATACCAATAATTCTTGCTAACTACCGCAGTAAACATAGGTGGCTAGATTGAAGGAAAAGATGGCACGATGAGTAAAGTAGAATTATTGTGAGGACTTCCAGTAAAGTGCTGGTATACGAGTGGTCAGTACAATAGCGTAGTTAGAAAATATGATTGGTATTACTTCACCCTTAATGAGAGGGTTCATTATGCTACATAAGATCAGGTGCTTATATTAAATTCAGACTAGTACGCTAAATAATTATACGTTGTTGAGCGACAATCGCTGCCATTCTAGCGCTACGGTCTTTTAGTGAAGGCGATGTTTTTGCTGCTGCTAGCTGGTTATAAATCAACCGCTGTTCTGCTTCTCTATGGCGTTTGTAAAGTGCTTCAATAACTTGAGTGTTTTCTGCTGCTATGTGCGCATCAGGGGAAGAGTTGCTATCAGATTGAGACCACTGAGATCCGGTTATAGAGGTAGCTACTGTAATTTCGTTCATAATCTGCGCCAATTACAATCATCTTATTTAGTTAATGATAGCGCAATCAGAATAAACGATTGGTACTATTCAAAGGAGAGCTCAGGAAGCTGTCAATTGAGTTTAGCTAGGACTTCTTGACTCTTGAGCAGATCTGCTATTATTGATGAATTGCTAATCAATTTTAACGCCTATTATTCTTCTATTTAGCGTTTATATGTTTGATTTATAGCCTCAAAATGGGTAACTGTCAGGCTTGTCGAATGACCCTACTCTAGCAAAGTCAGTGATTACTCACTAATTATCCTAGCCATTGAGATGCAACAGCATTAGCTTGTTGCTCAATTTCTTCAGCCAAAGTTTCGGCAATTTCACTGATTAGCACTATGTCATTATTATGTTCCGAAACTTGAATACCTGTGATCTCTGTTGGTAACCAACTCAACTGTTTTCTTAACATATGTAAACCATCGGGTTCAGGCAAACTGGCAAGCATCAGGGATTGACTGGCTGCATTATTAGTTATTGCCGGATGCTGGGCATCAGATTTCTCCGGTAATTGGTCGGTTAAACACAGGCCCATACCTAGTTGAACCTTAGCAATACTGTGCTCTTGAAGTCTCTGTGAAAGTACTTCTATTAATAGGGCACAGCTCAATGCATCTATCACAAAGTTATCACTACTGTTAGAAAAGCGAATATAGCCATTACCTTCAGGGGAATAGCTAAGCGAGCCACCGTAAAGATCTGCTGATTCAGTAGCAATGTTGAGTTGCAATCGAATAATCTGCATCAAATCCCCAGGAGGAAGCACCTGTTGTAATCGAGGCATATTTTTTGCCCGTATACAGAGGATGGCTATTGTTTCATCAGGTTGGTTATTTGTCTCATTAGCAGTATCTGCTTTATGCATCTCTGTCAGCTCAGATTCAACCAGTTTAGCAATGCGAAGCATCTCGCTTTTAGGTAAAGGTCCAAGCAATCTAGGTTGTTCAGGTAATATTGAGTATAGTTGTCGCTCAATGAGAAGCAGTTGCTTCCCTAGATTTTCACCATAGAGAAATAATAGAATCAAGCCACTAATGAATAGTAAGCTACTTAAAATAATAATCGCTTTTATCGCTTCCCTTGGGCTCTTAGTTAACAACCCCTGGTTCACTGATAGGTGAACATAGCCTGCAATAACATCTTGATAACTGATAGGTGCTGAGTAAGTCGGTTCGCTCTGTTTATGCAGGGGAATATCCTTACTTTTAGCGTACCCCATTCTCTGACCATCAATCGTGTAGATAGATGCTTCAGATATGTAGGGGTTGCGAGCAAGTCGGTTTAACAAAACGCTGAGGCTTAATCGGTCACCGGTTACTAACATGGTGCCTGCTGCACTGGCTGTTTGGCGGCTAATTAGCTGGCCTATCATATCAGCTTGGTGCTGATTACTCTGACTAATTTCTGAATCAACCAACAAACAGCTAAACAGTGTTAATCCGCCTACAAATAGCCCGTAAATAACCATAAGTTGCCATTTTAAGGGAAAATTCAGGGCTTCCTGCACTATTTTGCCGACTCTATTTAACGGCAATTTCAAAGTAATACCTCCTCTTATCCAATCAATAGTTAGGGGGTTTTTATCTATCTATAGGATTCAGCTAGAATACTCAAAAGACAAAAAGGCCGGAGCCGCTGTGAGCACTTTAACGTTATTTACTATTTTTGGCCCCCGTCAGGTGACCACTTTGGGTCGAGTCATATCTACTTTTATCCACCAGGCTATTGATATTCTCAGCCTTTCTCAGTCAGTTAATAAAGATGGCATCTCCATTACTTTAACCTGTCAAATGAACATCGCCTTACCTCAGAGCTCTTCTCTGGACGTTATACACAGCATGCTCAGAAAACAAGGGCTGCAATGCAGTTATCAGCGCATTGACTACCAAGATGAAATACCTGAACAGTGCCCTATTCTTACGCTGTTATCTTTAGGCTTAAATGATGATCACCTAATGAAGGTAATCAGCACACTGTCTTCCATGAGTATATACGTAAAGCAAGTTAATACTCTCTCCAATGTTAGTAACGTTGTGTTCACAAATAAATCAACTTTCTGTATTGAATTTAAGTTAGCAGGGTGCTCAGGAAAGTATGAACAACTGCATAGCGCCATAAAAGCATTATCCCATGAGTTACCTCTTGACTTGGTTTTACAAGCGGATGCCAGTCAACGAAAAGCGTATAAATTGGCTGTTTTCGATATGGACTCCACCTTGATCAAAGCAGAGGTAATTGACTGTCTGGCTGAATTTGCTGGCGTTAGCGAACAGGTGGCGTCTATCACCAAAAAAGCGATGAACGGCGAGTTAGATTTTAATGAAAGCTTTAAGATGCGAATGGCTATGCTGAAAGGTGTTGACGAAACCGTATTGCAAGGGGTTGCTAGCAAGTTACCTTTAATGAATGGTGCAGAAAAGCTTATTCGTAACCTAAAGATGGCTGGGTTTAAAACAGTGATTATATCTGGCGGGTTTATGTATTTTGCACAGTACCTAAAAAATAAATTAGGTATTGACAAAATATATGCCAATGAGCTTGAAATCATCGATGGTAAAGTGACTGGGCAGGTAAAAGGGAGAATTATTGATGGAGCACGAAAAGCACAATTGATGACACAATTATCAGATCAGGAAAACCTACAGCTCAGTCAGGTGATAGCTGTTGGCGATGGAGCAAATGACTTGCCAATGCTTAAAAAAGCAGGATTAGGGATTGCTTTTAACGCTAAACCTATCGTGCAGAAATGTGCGCCCCATGTCATAAAAGAAGTAGATCTTACAGGTATACTGTACGTTCTTGGTTTTTTGGAAAATAAGGTAATATAGGTAGGAATTACGCATTAACATATACCCAAAAAAGACCGCAAATCACAATAGCTATTAATCGTTAATTTATAATAATACCTTCGCTGTTTATAGGGGATGGCTAGCCAGCCGTTAGTAGTTCTCAGAGTTAGCCCTACGACGGTAGTAGAGCATTTGAAAAAACTCTCGGCTCTACTAGCCGTCACCCTGCGCCATTATGATTCATTGCCAAAATTGAGGTAAAGAATAAAAGATGTATATTTATAGGCAGTTAATAATATTCATTTGGCAGTTTTCTGTTAATATACAAAAGATCTTTACCATTAATGCGTAAGTCTTGTCTTATTAAAGTATCTGCTATTATTAGACCAATAAATTATTTTAGTGGCACCCATAAGTTAGCTATTAGTAATAGCTAACCCCACCCACTAGGTCATTACAAATTACAGTGCCGGAGTGACGTGTTAAAATTTCAGCAGCATATTCCAGAGAGCCAATTGCGGCCATTTTTCCACCGTTTCGAACAAATTGTGTAGCCGCTTCTACTTTTGGTCCCATGGAGCCATTGGCAAAACCAAACGTATCCATAACCTCAGGTGTTGCACAACGGATATCGCGTGAATCGGGATGGCCAAACCGAGTAGCAACAGCTTTAACATCAGTTAGAATAATAAACGCATCTGCATTAATACCTTCTGCTAATACTCGAGAAGCACGGTCTTTGTCGATAACAGCCTCGATACCTTCTAGCTGGCCTTCAGCTGTCCGGGTGACTGGTACGCCACCACCGCCGCCGCAGATCACCGTGATTTCACCGGAAGAAATAAGATGTTGTAAAGAGGGCATCTCCAAAATTTCTTTAGGCTGTGGCGAAGGTACGACACGGCGGAAGTAGTCCCCATCTGCTTTAATGATCCAGTTTGGGTTGAGCTTTAGCATTTCATCAGATTGACCTCTGTTATAGACAGGGCCAACAAATTTATCAGGATTATCAAAGGCGACATCAGCAGGGTCAACCAACGTTTGTGTAGAGACAGTACAAACTTGATGGCCTGGCATCTGATTACGCAGCTCCTGCTCGAACATAAAGCCAATCAGACCTTGGGTTTGAGCGCCAAGTGCATCCAATGGATAGGGTTTTACGTCTTTGTAAGCATCATTCATTAGGGAGAGCAAACCAACCTGAGGGCCATTGCCGTGGGTCAGGATAACCTGATGGCTACGGGCGACTTTGGCAATAGATTTAGCGGCTTTACGAATGTTCTTACGCTGAACATCGCATTCTAGTGACTGACCCCGTTGAAGAATGGCGTTGCCACCAAGAGCAATAACTACTCGCATGATTTATATACACGTTAAAGAAAAGGGAAAAAATAATAAGGAAGCTCTAGTGAACTCCCTTATTATTAACAAGCTATTTACAAAAGATAATCAGCAGATACGAATAAGGTTACTCACCTAGAGTAGCCACCATAACGGCTTTTATAGTATGCAGACGGTTTTCAGCTTCATCGAATACAATGGAGTGTTTAGATTCGAACACATCTTCAGTTACCTCTAAGCCATTCATACCATACTTTTCTGCAACCTTTTTACCGATAGTGGTGTCATCATTGTGAAAAGCAGGCAGGCAATGCATGAACTTCACCTGTGGGTTTCCTGTTTTTGCGATCACATCCATATTTACTTGATAAGGTTTCATCAAAGCAATGCGCTCATCCCATGCAGCTTCGCTCTCTCCCATAGAAACCCATACATCAGTATATAGAAAATCAACACTTTTAACGCCCTCTTCAACGCTTTCAGTCAGCTTAATTCGAGCGCCAGTTTCTTCAGCGATACAACTACAGGTTTCAACAAGGGACTGCTCTGGCCAGAACGCTTTAGGGGCAACCAAACGAATATCCATACCCATTTTAGCGGCGCCAACCAATAGAGAGTTGCCCATATTATTGCGAGCATCGCCCAGATAGGCGAAGGACATTTCATTTAATTGACGACCTTTACCATGTTCTATCATGGTCATGAAGTCCGCAAGAATCTGGGTAGGGTGCCATTGATCGGTGAGGCCATTCCAAACAGGCACGCCGGAGAACTCACCAAGTTCTTCAACAGCTTGTTGTGAAAAACCTCGAAACTCAATGCCATCGTACATTCGACCAAGAACACGAGCAGTATCTTTTACTGTTTCTTTTTTGCCCATCTGAGAGCCGCTACTGATATAGGTAACATTTGCACCTTGATCAAAAGCAGCAACTTCAAATGCGCAACGAGTACGAGTAGATGCTTTTTCAAAAATAAGGGCAATGTTCTTATTTTTTAAACGCTGTTGTTCATAGCCATTGTATTTGGCTTTTTTCAGTTCGATAGCCATCTCAATCATATGGCCAATTTCGTGGGGAGCGAAGTCAAGCAGTTTTAGGAAATTACGGTTCCTTAAGTTAAAAGCCATAATCATATACCTTTGTAGTTTTCCTGATACAGGAAGCGTTTTTAACGATGTACTTCTTTGTACGCCCTATTTTATAAAAAAGGCTATTTTTATAACAAAGTCAGTACGTAAGTCATAATCATCGCCTTTCAATAAGTTGCATTATTGGTTGCTCTCTTATCTCTAGGAAACAATGTGATAGCTATGATTTTAAATGGCATCACGTTCCATTGGGCAACTCATGCACCGAGCACCACCACGGCCGCGGCCTAATTCTTCACCAGGAATAGTCAGAACCTTAATACCGGCTGCTTCCATATTGCGAATTGTATGGATATTGCGTTCATAAGTGATGACAACTCCAGGTCGAACAGCTAAAACGTTGTTTGCATCATTCCATTGCTCACGTTGAGCTTCAAAGATATCGCCGCCAGTTGGAATCATTCTGAGTTCAGGCACATCCAAAGCGCGGGCAACTGCATGGGAAAAACCATCTTTAACACGGGTAAATACAATTTTTTCATCGGTACCTGGAGTTAACTCCCAGCATGCCATTTCGCTGTGCATAATATCTGGATAGTAACTAAAGCAATCGATATCCATTTGAGTAAATACGGTATCCAAGTGCATACTGCTACGTGCTTTAGGTAATTGTAGAGCGATTATCTTATTGGCCTGACCTGTTTTAAATAATGAGGATGCCAGCTGCTCAATGCCTTGTGGCGTGGTTCGCTCAGACATGCCGATCAACACAGTGCCTCGGCCGATAACTAAAATATCCCCCCCTTCAAGCGTAGAATGATCAAAGCAGTGATCTTTATCGCCAAAGTAGACACGGAAATCCGTATCTTTAAACATGGGGTGAAATTTATAGATGGCCCTTAGATGCACAGTTTCACGTTTTCTGGCAGGCTTAGCCATAGGGTTTACAGAAACACCGCCATATATCCAGCAAGATGTATCTCGGGTAAATAGGTGATTGGGAGTGGGTTCAATAATGAAATCTGTCTGACCCATCATGTCCAGTGTCATGCTTTTGGAGGAGGAGTCTAGTTCGGATACTGTTAGGCCGCCGGTCAGGTGTTTAGATAAGGTTTCTTCATCCATGGCATTTAGATAGGCACGTACCTCTTTTGCCAGATCCTTACCATATCGGTATTTGTTGATCTGGCGGCTTAGAATCCATTCTTTCGCTTCAGGAATGCGTAACGTTTCAGCTAGCATCTTGCTCAGTAGATAAACTTCTGCACCGTTTTCAGCCAATATTTTTTGAAATTGGTCGTGCTCTTTTCCTGCTTGTTCAATGCGCAAAACGTCATCAAACAGTAATGATTTGCAATTTGAAGGTGTTAGTCGTTTAAGGCTTAATTCAGGTCGGTGCACCATAACCTTGCGTAATTGACCTACTTCAGAACCAACATAAAATGTGCTCATATTCTGACCTACTCTGATTTAAAGCATTTCACTACATTCATGGTCAGGGCTTATATTTTAATCATGAGAACAAATTAACAGTACTATTAATAAGGTTGGTATTGATATCTAACAAACCACAGTTACCGTTAAACAGCCCAAAAAAACCCATCACACTAAATTAACTTAGCTAAATGTAGTTTAAATAATAATGGCGGTAAGCTTACCTTTCATAGCTCTTTTCTTATTGATTTAGATCAAACTTTTATAGAAGCTAACAATTACTAAAAACTAGCAAGCTAATAGCCTTGTAAAATAAGTTATTCCACGAGTAAAAGGAAAATTAAAAGATATACAATATAACAAAAAAATTAAATGTCTGCTATAAATAGCTAATTGTTTATTTGATATATATCAGGCAGAAAAATAAAACTTTGCTTATATGCTGCTCAGAAAATGTAGACTCGAAAGCTATAAAATAAACAAGTAGAATCCGATTCTATAGCATTTTACACCTTTAATTTTTATGGAGTAGTTATGAGGGCTATTAAAAAGTTAAAGTTACCATCAGCGTATACCATACTTTTTTGCATTATTGCTTTTATGGCGGTCATGACATGGATTATTCCTGCAGGTGAATATCTTAAGGAGATGAACCCAGCATTAGGTAAAGAAGTAGCTGTAGAGGGCACTTATCACACCACAAAGAGTGATCCGCAAGGTATAATTGATGTCCTTCAAGCACCGATGATAGGTATTGAAAAGTCTATAGACATTGGCTTATTTATTCTTATGATCGGTAGCTTTTTAATGGTTGTTACGGCAACAGGAGCCATTAATGCCGGTATTGCACGAGCTGTTAAGCGATTGAAAGGGAGAGAGTATTTACTTATTCCTACCTTAATGTCCTGTTTTGCTGCTGGTGGAACTATCTTCGGTATGGCAGAAGAGACCATTGCTTTTTATATGCTCATTCTTCCTGTTGTTATTGCTGCGGGCTATGATGCGCTTACAGGGGTTGCCATTATATTGCTGGGATCTGGCGTTGGTGTGCTTGGCTCGGTCATTAACCCTTTTTCTACCGTTATTGCATCAGATGCTTCCGGTATTCCCTTTACGCAAGGTATGGGTCTGCGTATTGTCATTTTGTTGATCAGCTTTGTGATCAGCGTCTTGTTTGTTATGCGCTATGCCAAAAAAGTAAAAACAAACCCGCGGGCATCCATTATTGCTGAACTGAAAGAAGATAATGAAAAGTATTTTCTTGAAAAGGAAGGCGGTCAGGAAGATGAAGGTGAGTTTCTTTTCAAACATAAGCTCATCTTAAGTATTTTTTTTGCGACGTTTGGCATTATGATTTGGGGAGTGTCTCTTGAGGGCTGGTGGATGACTGAGATGGCTACCCTATTCCTTGGAGCATCTATCCTTGTTGCCATTGTTGGTGGGCTAAGTGAAAAAGAGTTTATTCACTCTTTTATTCAAGGCAGTAAAGACCTTTTGGGTGTTGCATTGATTTTGGGTGTTGCGCGTGGTATTGGCATCGTTATGGATAATGGCATGATTACTGGTACAATTTTGCATTGGGGGGAGTCTGGGCTAACGGATTTGCCGTCTATATTATTTATCAATGTTATGTACCTTGTTCATATTGTATTGTCTATTTTTATTCCCTCTACATCAGGTTTGGCTGTCTTTTCCATGCCTATTATGGCACCTCTGGCTGATTTTGCTGGGGTTGGTCGTGACTTAGCGGTAACAGCTTACCAGACATCTGCAGGGCTGACTAATTTGGTAACACCGACTTATGGTGTGGTGGTCGCCGGGCTCGCTATGGGCCGTATTTCCATCGTACAATGGTTCAGGTTTATGTGGCCTTTATTACTTATACTAGCTGCTGTATCTATGACTGCTCTTAGCCTTGGTGTATTTTGGGAGCAGCACAGTGGGCAGATGATCAGTGCAATAGGGCACTTAATAAAATAATCATGACTATCGCTGAAATCATGATACGTTCTTCACTAGCTATTAATTTTTAAGCCGCAATAAAAACTTATGGCTGATACACAAATACCTTGCTGCTCTCATTTGCCTGAATTGAGCAGTGAGCAGCACGATCGATTAGCTGCAATCTTTCGCCTGCTTGGCGATGAAGGGCGGCTACGTTTGGTAATGGCTTGTATTGATGCGCCTCAAACAGTAACGCATCTTGCAGCGCTTTCCTCTATGTCCCAACCTCTGACTAGCCATCATCTTCGCCAACTGCGAAGTGCTCGAATTTTGAAGCCAACCCGTGTGGGAAAACAAGTATTTTATGAGCTAGATGACTACCATATTCGTCATGTTTTGGTTGATCTGGCAACTCATGTCTTAGAATCAAAATGTGAACACTGAGCACTTTTTACCGCGAAAGCGCTGTGGATGATATTGCTAAACCTCGGGTATGAGGTAGTACTTAATAACTATTTTTTGACACAATCTAAATTTTTCTAGATTTTGGGCGATCTACTCTCTTTGGATGTTAAATGTTCTGGCGTGTTTCAGAGAGGAAGGTGGAATGGATAAAGATGATGATTCGAAACGCATTAAAAAACAAGCAGTTGTAAACTCTAAGACCAGCACCTTCAACAATTTGGGGCGTACGCCAGTGCTTGATATTGAAGGATTTAAAACTGAGGGGCTATCAGAGGAAGATAGTATTGCATTAAAAGATATAAAACAGTATCAAGTAGTATCAGGGGATGAGGTTAAAGCCGCTTTTACCAATGAGAAAGAGCGAACCAAGATAATACAGGCACGCTTAAACAGCCTTCACGCCGGCTACAGTGTACCTGCACATACAGACTTTAGTGGACTTGTTTTGTCAGGCCGGGAACTAGAATATATTCGTTTTACTGAAAATACGCTGAAATATACAAAAATACGAGAGACAAAACTAAGGGGAGCAGTATTTAAAGGGTGTGACCTTTCAGGTGCGGATTTTCGAAAATCGGATTTAAGCAATGTTGTTTTTGATAACTGCAATCTTAACGGAGCAGATTTCCGATACTGCAATTTATCGAATGCACGTATTGTTGACTCTAATCTTTTTGCCATTAATCTGGATCATAGCACGCTTGATCAAGCGGTTATTGACTCATGTACAATGGGCGCACAGAGCTTTTATAAGACATCATGTAAATCACTAAAACTTTCTAATAGCCACATTAATCATGGTTTTTTAGATAGTGCTAACTTAGTCGGCGCTGATATACAAAATGTTGTGTTCCGTGAGTGTACCTTAACGAACACCCATTTTAATCAAGCAACACTTAATGAGTGTTACTTTCGAGCCTGTGATAGTCTTCAGGAAGGTCCTGTATTTTCAGATTGTGTTATGCATCATATAGTGATGCGAGATTGTGAGTTTACTGAGTTACAAATGGAGCATATGCAGATGTTTCATAGTCGTATTGAGCGTGTGGCTTTTAATGCGGCATTATTTGAAGGGGCGGTATTTAATCATGTGGTGTTTGACCATGGGCAGATGAAAGATTGTTACAGTCTGGAGCAGGCACCAACATTTAGTCAGTGCCGTCTTGAGCATATAACCATTGACCATGCTGAGTTTAGCAATGCGCATTTTAATCAGAGTGCATTTATTGATGCGACAATTATCGTTTCTGATATGAGTCAGTGGGATATGAATAATACGGATATAGATGCCAGTACGACGATTAATGATGATGGTTAATTCAAATATCTTCGCTACGGTTTAATTATTTGAGCAAGTGGCTGTAATTTCAAACAAGATAGCTCAGCTGGCTAGTACAAGCTTTGCTGCTTCATAGGGCCCAACAATATAAAAGGTCAGGGTGTATGAGACTTGGTTTATGCTATCAATAGTGAATGTTTCAAGTAGTTTTGAACCAGAAATCAGTTGTTTCAATGCAGTTTGGTTTCTATCAGCTTCATAGACCCAATAGCCATTATGATTAATTATCAGCTCGCCATAAGAGCCTGAAATAGTTCCCGCAATAAAGTCAGGTACTGGGTTTTTGCTATCAGCAATGCTTACATCACCACTGCCCACTAATGAGTCTTTTGTATTTACACTGATATCAATTAGTACAGTCAGGTTACTGCTAGTGACTGACTCAAAGCTTTGACTTCCAAAGCAAGCAGAGTAATTAAAAGAAATATTTTCGAGCGTCTCTGTGGCTGAGTCTGGGCTAAAGATCAAGCGGCCGGTTAATAACGCCATCGTATTAACTTCTTGACCTTTTACTATAGGTTTTTTGTTGTAGAGAAGCACACCGTTTTCAGGAAGGTCATCAATACGTATCTTATTTAACCCTAGGCGGTTAGGATCAAAATCAATGAGATCAAAAGTATACTTGCTGGTTCCAGCAATTATCATTTGCTGCTTAAAAAGACAATGAGGCTTTGCTGTTAATTTGTTGGGAGTAAGAAGAGTATCGCCAGTAGGTTGGTTGTCTGCTTTATCTATCGTGCTATCATCGCTCGTTTCAGGTAAGCATTCAATTAGGTGTTGAAGGCTTTCTTCTGGTTGGTGATCAGTATTTTCTTCATCTTCAGGAAGGCTATCAATCAGGTCAGTTAATGCTTGCTCAGGAGACTCATTATCTAATAGTTCAAGCTCAGTAAGCGGTGCCTTTTCATTATCATGATTACCAAAGGTTGAATCCATTAGTCGATCAGCTTCTGATATAGCATGGTCTACTTCATGGATAATTTGATCTAGGTTGATATCTGGTGTTGTATCATCTTCTTCGGTTGAGGGTAGCTCTGATGGTAGCGCTTCGTAATTAACGGTATCGGGAGCAGCATTTTCTTTAATCAGTTTATCAGAGCTCTCTTCCTTTTCTAGTTGAGGGGTAAAGTGAAAGGTCATAATACGTTCATCCCGTTCAGAGTCAAGATCATCACCATCACCTGAGACTGGTGCATTGTTATGATGCTCTTGAATGTTGGTACTGCCCTGTTTATCCGTAGCTAATGCTGGCTGGTTGCTATCTTCAGGCGTGCTCGCAGAGGTGATGCTGTTGTTATCATCATTGGCTTCATCATTGGGGGCATTGAAGATTATCGATTTATCTTTTTCGCTGGATAGCTCTGAATGTTTAGGTGACGTATCATTACTATTCTCATGAGTAGAGCTAGGATAGTCAAAAGGTTCGTTTGTCGTCAAAGTGGCGGTAGAAATACGGGGACGGCCATACGGATCAAGAGATAACGTAATAAGTGCGGAAGTTTGAGAATATCGTCCATGTGCATCATTAATGCGGTATTCATAGCGTAATGTTTCTTTATCATCTGGTTTTATGGCGCTATAGGCGGAAAAATCAAACGTCAGGTGACTACCCTCAATGGATAAGCTAACACCTGCTTCATTGCCTTCCTTTAATTTGAGACGCGACACTTGGGCCGCATTAGTTAAAGTGGAGATAAAGGGGTATAGTAAGTCAACAGAACCATGTTCTGGGCTCTGCTGTATTTTGGCATCAACTGTTATCAGGTTATCCAGGTCAGGATTCATGATCATCCTTTGCCATATCCAGTGTGGTACCTTACATCTACTTTATTGCTTCTTTGCTTTGATGGCTACTCCCTTATTCTGACGAATAGTTTTACAAGGGTTATTTAGGCACTTGCGTTAAGTGGGAAAATAATCAGAGCTAATAACTAAGCTACATATCTACTATCTTCCAGTTATCCCTTAAATGGATAGGCTAAGCTGGGAGCAGAGCGGCTCCATTCTAAGTAATTAACGCTCTGTTAGTGCATTCATTTTTGCTCTTAGTAGAGGTTTCAGTAGATATTGAGCCAATGTTTTCTGGCCGGTAATAATATCGACATTCGTTTGCATGCCTGGGATGATTTCCATTTTTTTCTCTGGTGTGCCTAGATAGTTTTTATCTGTACGAACTCGAACCACATAAAAACTTTCCCCCTCTTCATTTTTTATAGTGTCTGCACTGATATGCTCTACATGTCCAGTCAGACCACCATAGATGGCAAAATCAAAAGCGGTTAGCTTCACGATGGCCTTCATACCTTGTCTAAGAAAACCAATGTCTTTTGGGTTGATATTGGCTTCGACAAGCAAACTGTCCTCTATAGGAACAATCTCCATCATATCCATGCCAGGCTGAAAAACCCCGCCAATGGTATTAACATGTATTTTTTTAATAATGCCACTTAAGGGGGCGCGAACAAGCGTGCGATCAACTTGATCTTGAACGCCTGTTTGAGATTCTGCCAATTGGCGAAGTGTTACTTCCGTTTCTTTGAGTTCTTCCAAGACATCTTCACGGTATTTTTCCAGAATTTCATTTTTTCTTGCAGAAGCCTCCTCCCGAGCAGCTTGCAGTTTTGGTAGGGACAATTCGGTTAGTCGACGCTCTGAATTAAGATCATTAACTCGCTGTTGTAGTTGTAGCAACTCAACCTGAGAAATGACGCCTTGATCTGCAAGAGGCTTAGTCAGTTCTAGCTCTTTGGCTCCTAATTGATAGCTGGTAGAGAGAAAATCAAGATGAGCTTTAGCCGATGACAGTGCGTGCTCTGCCTGTATAATCTGCTTTTCTGCTATAGAGGTTTCTGCATTAAGTGAGTTTCTTCTTTGTTCAAATATATCCTTCTCTCTACTGGTATAACTGGTATAGTCATCGAGTTCTGGCGGAAAAACCAAGGGGCCACCCGACAGTTCTGCTTTTAGACGAGCAATTTTCCCTAAGCTACCAAAAAACTCAACGGCTTGTTCTCGAAAAGAAGATTTAAACTGAGTATCATCCAGTTGTAGAAGCTTTTCTCCGGCTTCAACCTGTTGGCCTTCTTTGACATAGAGCTCTTTGAGAATGCCGCCCTCGAGATTTTGTATCACCTGCAATCGTGAAGATGGGATAACGCTACCAACGCCCCGAGTAATTTCATCAAGTACGGCTAAATTAATCCAGATAATGCCCGACAATAAAGCCAAAAGAACGGTATAGATTAGTAATCGTCCACCTTTTGGAGTTTTTATCAGCATGGCAGCGCTGGTGTCAGACATAAACTCTAGTTCTTCATCGCTGGCATTTTCTTGGATTTCATCAAGACTTCCGTCAAGCAAGCTTTGTTTTTTCTCACGCTTGTCTTTCGGACTGCTCGATGAATTATCTTCTGGTTTCGGTGGATCAACGGCCAACGGTGGCACTGAAAGTTTCTGTTCAGGTGGATTGTCTTTATTATTATCTTTCATGGTTCTGTCCTAATCCATTTTTAACTTGCCTTGTTTTAGTGCAGCATGAACTTGTTCTTTAGGGCCATCGGCAACAATATGACCGTTATCAATAACGATCAGGCGATCAACCAGCTCAAGCATAGAAGCTTTATGGGTAATCAGAATTAGCGTTTTATCTTTATGATTTTCACTGAGTTGCTGTTTAATTCTGAGTTCCGTTGTGTTATCCATTGCGCTAGATGGCTCATCTAGCAGAAGAATAGGTGGGTTCATTAAGAGTGCACGTGCCATTGCAATACTTTGGCGTTGGCCACCAGATAAATTTTGTCCTCGCTCACCCACGTTCATATCAAGTCCTTCAGGGTGTTTGTTGGCAAATTCTGTTACACCTGCAATTTCAGCAGCCTGTAAAACAACAGCGTCCTCAACGTGAGAGGCACCCAGTGTTATATTGTCTTTTATGCTGCCAAAGAACAGCATAATATCTTGAGATACACAGCCGATACACCGCCGTAAATCAGATGGATTAATCTGCCTTAAATCGACCCCATCAACCCGAATAGCGCCAGCTTCTGGCTCATAAAGTCCTAAAATCAATTTTTCTAATGTTGTTTTTCCTGAACCTATACGGCCAATAATGGCAACTTTTTCACCCTCTTGTATTTTCAAGGAAATATCACGTAATGCATGTATTTCTTGATCAGGATATTTAAAGTCAACAGCGTCAAATTCGAGGTTACCTTTCAGTTCAGGGCGGTGGACATAATCTCTATCGGAAGCGTGCTCTACAGGCATTGCCATAATATCAGTGAGTCCAGCTAGGGCTGACTTGGCTTGATTAAATCGGGTTGCCAGACCTGCAATTTGTGCCATCGGTGCTAGGCAGCGACCAGAAAGCATTGAGGCAGCAATTAGTCCGCCCATACTTAGTTCGCCTTTAGTAATTAGGTAGACGCCGGTGATGATAATGCCTACAGTTGTTAATTGTTGAATGTAAGCGCTAAAGGTTGTAGCAGAGGATGTCAGGAGTTTTGTTTTTACGCCCCAAGTGGAAATATGGCCAACTACTTTTTCCCATTTGTGTTGAATCTCACCTTCGGCTTGAGCAATTTTTAATGCCTCCATGCCAGATAAACTTTCAATAAGCGTTGCATTTTTTTGAGAGTTCGACCGTAATGTTTTTTCCACCGAACTTTTTAAAGGCCCTTGAATCGCAAAACTATAAGCTGCAATAAGTAGCATAGAGACCACAGGAATAATTGCTATTGGGCCACCCAAGATAATCAGTACAGAGATAATGATGACGGTAAAAGGTAAATCAACAAAGGCTGTTACTGTTGATGAAGTAATAAACTCTCTAATACTTTCAAAGTCCTGAAGATTTTTAGCAAATGAGCCAACAGAAGCTGGGCGTGATGACATACTCAGACCAAGCACGCGTTCCATTATTCTTGCAGAAAGCAAAATATCAGATTTCTTGCCGGCAAGGTCAATAAAATAACTTCGCGTCATTTTTAAAAAAAAGTCAAAAGTAAATACAAGAATTGCACCCGTAGCTAAAACCCACAACGTATCGAATGCTTGATTAGGAACGACCCGATCATAAACATTCATTGTAAATAATGGCCCAGCTAAGACAAACATATTAATAAGTAGAGACGCTAATAGAACATCGCGGTAAATACGCCAAGAGCCCAATATTGTTCCCCAGAACCAGTGACGAGATTTTATATCAAGTGTTTTTGGGCTTCTTTTGTCATAATGATGTTTTTCTCGGACATAAATAGCATAGTCATTATAATATTCTTCTAGCTCATTGAGTGAAATGCTTTTTTCACCTTCACCGATGTCCGGCATAATAATTCGAGCTCTATTATCTTCGTGATTTATCTCAATTAAAATACAAGCTTTCCGCCCTTTTAGTAATAAAACGACAGGAACAACTAAAGAAGAAATATCTGATAATTTTCTTTTATGAATTTTTGCTGAAAGCCCAGCACGGGTTGCTGCTCTAATAAATAAATCAGGTGTCATTTTACCTTTTTCTAATGGAAGACCTGCGATTAAAGAAGTCTTTGAAAAAGGATTTCCATAATGACGAGTTAATATTGAAAGGCAGTTAAGTAAAGGGTCTTGATTGCTTGATAATGAATCATTAGGGATATCCCAACTATCTTCAGTATTTATTGCGTCCATGATAACCTTCTTTATTAGCTTATCGTATTGCTTAGTCAAATAAGTTAAATTAATTGCTATTACAATTGTTATCATTACAGCATACAGATAACAGCCTTTGTTTAAGATTAGATTAAATTATTTCTCTTTAAAGTTTTTAATATTAAAAAAACATGTTGCCAATATTATTGACGAATTAATGCAATAAAAATTGTTTTATATAACCAAGATAAAGATAGTGGCTATAAACTAAGAATAATTCCAATAAATTTTAAGTGAGCGAATATAAAAATATTTTATAAATGTGAGCGTCAGGATGTTTTTATAAAATAAATTATCAATAATGACACTATTACTAAAGGGAGGAATAGAAAATTCCTTCAAATTAAGTTGTTAAAAACGTCAAATATTTATGACTAAAGAACCATAGCCTTATTATTATTAAGCTAATAACTATTTTTATAGGTAGGCGATAGTTTTATCCATTAGGCTGATGATTTAAATATGTAACTCGTTAGTGTGGAAATAATAACATCAAATAGGTTAGACACATGAATTCTCAACCACCAGGGTCTGGTAAATCAAACAATATAAGCAGTAATAATGATCCGAATAAACAGCTACCGGTTGCTCCAGATAATGAGGAGAAATCTGGTAGTCCAGTAACACGGGTTAATCCAGAGCCTATGTTGCCACAAGGTGGTTCAGGTATGCCTGGCCAAGTGCTGCGCGAAAGAAATGCCTCTATCGCTGGCCAGCAGATCTCACAACAAATGCAACAGCATTTAGATGAATTTTCCTTTAATGGTTCTGCCCATGCATTGCTTGCCATGTTAAATAGCCAAACAGGTTTAAATGGGCAGTTTGAAATTGTTTTTCAACCAAATAAAGGTGGAGATCCAATTCCTTTTAATAAATTTACAGAGCATCCAGCTATTAATCAGGCTTATCAGAAGATAGCGCAAAAAATTGCTCAAAACCATCAATCTATCGCCTATGGCTTAGCAGAAAAAATGGCCATGCTACAACAGCAAATGGCTATGGTTGCAATGCAACAACAGCAAATGCAAATGGCAAATATGGCGTTTATGCAGGCATTGCTAAACCCTGTTATTCAGCCAATGGCAGTGCCGCTTGACTACCTTTTAGGTTTTAAGGGGCAGCAAGTACCCGGTTTTCAGCATAACCCAGCTATGGGCTGGGGCGGTATGCCCGGCGGTGTAGCGCCACAACCCACATGGGCAAATTACCCAAAATTTCTACAGATGCCGCAACCCTTTGAGCAGGCTAATGCGCTTCCAAAAGGACTTTGTGCTATACCACAGCCTCAACAAGGAATGGGCTTACAAATGCCCTTTTCACCTTGGGGGTGGTATGCACAGAATAACCCTGCGACAGGTCAAGGTCAGGATGCATTATTAAATCAGTTACAGCAGTTTACGAATGCACGCCCATCATCGCTAGTACCCCCATGGGCTTGGGGACCTCCTGTTATTGTAAATAGAATCTTCCCTAACTCAGGTAAAAAACAGTCAAGCCCTGAGGGAGTAACAGTAAATCCAGCAGCGGCGGCGATAAACCCGGCAGGAACAGCGGTAACTCCTGCAGAGATATCGGTAAATACAGGGCCAGTAACAGTAAATACCGGCGAGAAAACAGTAAATCCAGCTGGAGCACCTAAGAGCCAAGAAGTGAATAATAATGACTACAGCGTTATTTTGAGTCATTTAAAGGAGATAAAAGGTATTTTATCTAGTATCAGTGGAAACGCTTTCAGTGATGCCCAATTTGCAAAATTACAATATAGTATTGAAAGGTTAAATAACCAGTTTACCCAGTACCTGAGCTTAGGGCGTAAAGATGAAGCTGAAATTACAAGATTGCAGCAAACAACTAGGTATTTAAGCGAACAGTTAGAAAATCAGCAGGTTAAAACCCTTCAAGGGATAGCCAAAATTTTAGAAAATCAAATTAAAAATCTACAGAATAAATTTAATACACAGAATGAAAGCAATAACCATGATATTAACAGTAAACCTAAAAAGGCATTGGGTTCAAATAAAGAAAGTAATGACCTTGTTGAAATAAAAAATAAATTAGATAGCTTGGCTAATCAGTTAAAAGAATTAACTCCAGACTATAGTAGTGATGCTCAAAATGATAGTAAATATAAAGAGCTATTTAAAAGTTTCATGAGTTACGTTAGGGGAGCAAAAGAAGAAAATCTTCCCCATAGAAAAGGCCATGAAAATAAAGCAGAAGAGGCTGAGGCGCTTAAAGAAAAAATTAATAATATCAAGGAAGAACTTCATGCTATCAAAAGAGGTAAAAATAATGCCTCTAATAGAGATAAAGAAAATATTGCAGCTCTTGAAGAAAGACTCAGCGAGTTAGAAAATAAAATAGCTTTACTTGAAGACTATAGAAATAAAATAGATAAAGAAAAAAGTGATAATAAGTATGATAAATTACTAGAAAAATTAATAGAGTTAGAAGATTATGTAAAAAAAGCTGAGACTGAAAATGCTGATTTTAAAAAAGGACAGCTAATTGTCTCAACAGAGACTGAAGCGCTTAAAAAACAAATTAATGATATAAAGGAAGAGCTTTATGATATAAAAAGAAACAAGGATAATGGCGTTAATCAAGCTAAGGAAAACTCTTTAGCTATTGAGCAAAAGATTAAATCCCTAGCAGATCAAATTTCGCTACTTAAAAAAAATAAGGAAAAAGAAGATAACGAAGAAGATAGCAGTCACTATACTCAACAGTTGGCAAAAATAGAAGCCTTACAAAAGGACTTAGAAAGAGCTAGGGCTGAAAATTCTGCCCTTAGAAAAGGAGAGGAAAATAGGTCAAAAGAGATTGAAACCCTTAAACAGGAAATTAAAAAAGCAAAAGAAGATTTTAATGCGATAAGAGAAAGTAGTCATAGTTCTGAATCAATGTCTAGCATAAGGTCTTCTTTAGATAACAGGTCAATTAACTCTGATAAAGATCTATTAAAAGAAGGTAGTGAAAAATCACAAAATACAGAAAGGGCATTTGAACATAATGAATCTAATTTAACTAATTCAGAAAAGATTTCGTCCGGACATGTATCATCAAGAACTGATAATGACACTGAGTTAAATCAAGACCCAAGCAGTACCACAAGTCATTCTACTAAAACAGAATTATCATCTGTAGCTACTGCAATAGAAAGTTATGCGAAAGACCTAGATGATCTATATGAAGATGATCTATATGAAAAAGTTAACAATTATTATGGCATTCTATATTCAAAAATAGAAAGTAATAAGAATAAAGTTGAGAGTGTTATAAAGCATGCTGATGATTTTCATGAAAAATTAGATGAAGAAGAATTAGATAAAATAGTTAATCATCTAAAATTTATTCAAAGTGATTTAAATG
>JAQYUY010000089.1 GCA_028728195.1 Endozoicomonas sp. (ex Botrylloides leachii) | reverse complement strand
CTCAACCCGATTGAGAATAAGTGGGCGGAGGCAAAATCGATTAGAAGGGAAAAAATGTGTGACCCAGAAACCTTATTCAGAGAGTACGTTTCATGACATTTTTATAGGGCTACTACTATATTTTTGGTTTTTCGCGAAGTAGGCTGCCGCCTTTTTTAGGATATTCAGCTCCTCTGTCTTTTCTGCCAACTGGCGCTTTAGACGGGCATTCTCGGTTGTAAGCTCTGTTTCTCGTTGGCTAACAGAGCTTTTCTTCTTAGCGGCAGATCTCCAACCATAGAGCTTCGCGGTCGTGATACCTAGCTCTTTGGCGCAGCAGGAATACCCACGGTATCAGCCAGCTTAAGTGCTTCTTCTCTGAACTCTCTTGTAATAGCCATGGTTCACCTCAAATAGTCGTTTAACTATCATAGCGAGGTGTCCAGAAGTAGTGCATCAGATCACTGCTAAATACTAATTTTTAATCAGGGGTGTCACTTATTGTTTGTAATGCTATCTTTGTAGCATTTCATCGTTATTTTGATATATATCTTAATACCAAAGATGCTTGGCTCTATTTATATCTGTGGTTGCAATTTTAAGAAAATAGATTTGGGTGTTAATTGTTGTTAATAGCAAATGATAGGCTGCCTATATGCGTCAAAGTTTGCTATCATAAGTTGTTGTTTCGTAGGCGGCTTATATTTTCTCTGTTAACATTATCATTTTACTTTTTAGTTTTTAGTGTTCTCCCCGAGAAAATGTTGCCGGAATCTCTCAACCTTTGCATGAAGGCGGGGGTACTTCATGGCCGTAGTTGCCAAAAAGTCATCCATGATTTTTTTCTCGAACCCAGTAGACCACTACTGCCATAGGGTTCGCATTGTTTTGGCTGAAAAAGGCGTTGCTGTTAACGTACAGAATGCTAATCCGGATAATCCTCCTCAAGAGCTATCGGATCTTAATCCATATAACAGTCTGCCCACCCTTGTTGATAGAGAGTTGGTATTATACGAACCCAATGTGATGATGGAATACCTAGATGAGCGTTTCCCTCATCCGCCGTTGCTTCCAGTTTATCCGGTGAGTAGGGCTCAGAGCAGGTTGATGATACATAGAATTCAGAAAGACTGGTGTGCGTTGGTGGATATTATTCTTGATCCAAAAACTAAGGAAACACCAACGAACCGTGCGCGCAAAGCTCTTCGTGAGAGTTTAATGGCTGTTGCGCCTATTTTTGCAGAAAAGCCTTTCTTTATGAGCGATGAATTTACTCTTGTTGACTGTTGCACAGCACCTATTTTATGGCGACTCCCTGCAATGGATATTGAACTGCCAAAGCAAGGTGAAGCTATTGTTAATTATGCTGAAAGGCTATTTGAACGCGAATCTTTCCAAAACAGCCTTTCTGAAATAGAAAGAGAAATGCGTGAGTAAATGGCTAAAGTTTGATAGGGCATAATGCTCTGCCTTGATGAAAGGTTGAGAAAAAACAGGCTAACATTCGTTGCGCTGTTTCTGTATTAACGTAATGTGTTTTAGAGGCTTTTCATAATTTTTTTATGAGCAGCCTTTTTACCATAAAGGTTAGAAGACTTACTATATTTTAGCTTTTGGAGCGCTTATGAGTATGACTAGCAGCCGCCCATATATGGCTCGCGCATTGTATGAATGGATTCTTGATAATAATTGCACTCCTTATATTTTGGTAGACGCTACTAGAGAACATGTTGAGGTGCCGACTGAGTATGTGGCTGATGGGCAAATTGTATTAAATATTTCGCCTGCCGCCGTTAGAGTGCTGGATATTGGTAATGAAATATTGACTTTTGAGGGTCGTTTTGGTGGGCGGGCACAGACGATTTTTGTACCACTCGATGCTTTGATGGCTATTTATGCCAAAGAAAATGGTCAGGGCATGGTCTTTGAAGCAGAAGAGTCAACTAATGAGGATGGCGCTTTTATTGCTGAAGTATCAGAGCCAATAATAGAGTCGCCGGAGCCACCAAAACCACCAAAGTCAGGCAAGCGCCCAACTTTAAAAGTAGTTAAATAAGCCAAGATTGCCTCTATGGCTGAGATGAGCAAAGCCACCAATATCAATAAATCAACTAATGCTTACTGGTTTGGTGCTTGTGGGATTCCATTTTTTTCCGCGTGAAATTGATAAAATGGCGGACCATTAACGGCACTAACTGCCGATGAGGATAAAGCGCAAATATTTCACCATCTTTTGGTTTCCATTCTGGCAATACATAAACAAGATCGCCCTGTTCAATGTGGTGATGACACAGAAAACTAGGCAAGCAGGCAATGCCTATGCCGGCAAGTGCGGCGTCTAGAGCACCACTTAAGTTGTTTGTTTTTAGCGGTCCTGATGGGTGATGTTTGAATACACTGCTGCCTTTTGTCAGTAGCCATTTATGATCTGACTGTGGTGTACCCAAGCAGATACAAGCATATTGATGCAGTTCAGCAGGGTGAGAGGGTAGACCACAGCGTTTTAAAAATTGAGTACTGGCGTATAAATTAAGCGGTGATGAAAAAATCTTTTGAGCAATTAGTGAGGAGTCATCTGGCCGGCCAAAACGAATGATTAGATCCAACCCTTCTTCTATAAGCCTGGCTTCACGACTGCTTAGCTCAACTTCAATAGATACTTTTGGATATCTGGTCAAGAAGTCATTAATAATGCCATTCATTAAACGTTGTCCGAGATCCACCGGAATCAGCAGCCGCATATTGCCTGAGGGAACGTCTATAGCTTCTTTTAATGATGTTTCAGAATCCTCCCAAGCCATAATAATATCTCGGCAACGACTGTAATGCGTTCTGCCAATATCTGTTAGCCGGAGGCTTCGAGTAGTACGTGCCAATAGCCGAACACGCAAGCGCTTCTCAAGATTAGCTAATTTACGGCTAACTGTTGATTTTTGTAACCCAAGTCTATTGGCTGCTGCTGTGATACTGCCGCATTCAACAACTTTGGTGAAAATAAGAATTTCATTAAGATCAGACATTGTTCTCTTGATGCAACAGTGTTTTCAATTTTAAGGGGCTAATAGTGTATACGCAACAATGTTATAGTGCCTCATCAAAATTTCAATCCAGTTAGCTGATCTTTTTATAAGAGAATAATCGCTTATAAGCTCAGTGACTGGGTTTCATTATAGTAAGATAGCAAAGTAGCTTTTTGTAAGATTATAAGCCTATAAGGTTATTGTTATGGAGGTTCCTTAGGTGCCAAAATTATCTGGAAAAGCCATAGTGGTTGTTGTACTGGTTTTATTTGTATTAGGAGGTGCGGGTGTTTGGTGGCTTCTAGAAGGTCAATATTATCAAACAACAAATGATGCATATATTGAAGCAGATAAGCTAACTATTAGCTCAAAGTTGCCTGGTTTTATTCAATCTGGCTGGATTAAAGATAATGAACCGGTGATAAAAAACGCTTTGCTTGCTCGTATCGAAGACAAAGATTATCGCGCTAACTTGCAATTAGCATTAGCTAATGTAGAGTCTGCGAAAGCAAATATTAGTAATGTTCGGGCTCAGCTGATCTTACAGAATTCTTTGATTAAAGAAGCTAAGTCAGCTATTTCTGCTGATGAAGCAACGCTAGTACAGGCTACAGATGACGTAAAACGGTATACCCGCCTATCAGGCTCTGGGTTCAGTTCTGAGCGTGATTTGGAATCGGCTGTTGTGGCAAGAAAAGCAGCAGAGGCAGCCTTAGTTAGCGCTAAAGCGACTTTTCAATCAAAGAAAGAACAGAAAAAAGTATTAGATGCCAGCTTACAACAGGCAATGGCGGATCTAAGTGCGAGAAAGGCATCGCTGAGTAAAGCTAAGGCAGATATCAATAGTACTATGATTCATGCTCCTGAAGATGGCATCATTGCGCAACGCTTGGCCCATAATGGTGAGTATGTGGGAGCGGGTACACCACTGTTCTCGTTAGTGGATATGAACACTGTATGGGTTGTTGCTAACTTTAAGGAAACGCAGGTGGAGCATATTAAACCAGGGCTACCTGTGACTATTGAAGTAGATAGCTTTTCTGACCATCCCATCACGGGCTATGTTGATAGTCTTGTTCCAGGCAGTGGTGCCGAGTTCAGTATTTTGCCACCGGAAAATGCAACCGGCAACTTCACCAAAGTCGTACAACGTATTCCCGTAAAAATTGTTATTCCAAAGGGTCAGGGCTTATCAGGTTATTTAAGGCCAGGCATGTCGGTTGTTGTAACAATCAATACTAAAGATAAGACGATTAATTTAGGCTCCATAACAACGTCGCTCAATAATAGACCCGTCACTCTAACAGAAAAGCAAACAGTGGTTGTTCCAAGTGAAGAGCATCATGGTTAATCGGCATCAAGCTTCTCGGCAAACATGGCTTGCAGTTATCGGAGGAGCACTGGCGGCATTTATGGCTATTCTGGATATTCAGATAACCAATGCCTCACTACAAAATATTCAAGGAGCTCTATCCGCTAGCCCTGAAGAAATTACCTGGATATCAACAGCTTATTTGGTAGCTGAAGTCGTTATTATTCCTATGACAGGGTGGTTGTGTCGGGTTTTCAGTATTCGTAAGTATATGCTTACCTCTGTTGCTTTATTTATTGTTTTCTCTGTTCTTTGCGGGTTTTCATGGAATTTGCCATCTATGATTCTCTTTCGTGGTTTGCAGGGGCTTTTTGGTGGTGCCTTAATTCCTTTGGCATATACGCTGGTTATGAGCTTATTACCAGAACAAGAACGACCAAAAGGATTAGCTCTATTCTCTTTGTCAGCTGTCTGTTCACCCGCATTTGGTCCGACTTTAGGTGGCTGGCTAACAGACACTTGGAGCTGGCATATGATTTTTTTCATTAACCTCATACCTGGCATTTTGATGCTTATCTTGCTTAACAAAGGCTTGCCCAAAGAGAAAACGAATTTTTCTGAGTTAAAGAGGGGAGATTGGTTGGGCATTGCTACCATGGCAGTTGGTCTGGCTTGTTTGCAGATTGTACTGGAAGAGGGCAATCTCAATGATTGGTTTGGATCAAGCTACATTGTATCCCTTTCGGTCATATCAGTCTTGGCACTGATGATTTTTGTAGCAAGGGAGCTAACCACAATTAACCCTTTGGTTAACTTGCGTTTGCTAGCTCGACCTCGATTTAGCTTTGGAGTGCTAGCGAATATGGGGGTTGGTTTCTGTTTATATTCTGCTGTTTATCTATTACCACTGTACCTTGGGAGCATACATGATTATACACCCACTGACATTGGTCTAGTGATCATGTGGATGGGGGTACCTCAATTATTCATTGTACCTTTAGTGCCAAAATTGATCGATAAGTTTGGCTGTATTTCGTTGACTATGATGGGTATTGTGCTGTTTGCAGCTGGATTCTATCTATCCACTAATTTAAATCCTAACTTTGCCGGGCCACAGTTTCATTTTGTGCAAATACTTAGAGCGATCGGTTTACCATTGATTATGACGCCGTTAATGTTGATTACGATGAAAGGGCTATCTCAGTCTGATATGGCTGATGCTTCTAGTCTCTTCAATGCCTTTCGAAATTTAGGTGGGGCAATTGGCATGGCAGTGATGGCAACGGTATTAACCAATAGAACTTCTTTTCATGACCAACGCCTCAGAGAGGCACTACCACAAACAATGGACAGCATTTATCGCGCTTATAGTCAGGTACCACATATTAATCACCAAGAAGTTGTTGCTTTGTTTTCTATGGAAATTCATAAGCAAGCCGCCATTATGGCCTATGCTGATGATTTTCTGTTAATGACATGGGTCATGTTGATTTGTTCTTTATTTATTTGGTTAGCAGACCGCTCTAAAACAGATAGCACAACAGTTTTTTAAAAGACTATGGATACACTATGTCATTTCATCTTTGGCTTTCTTTGCTAATAATTTGTTTGTTAGGTGCTATGACTCCCGGACCAAGTCTCGCTGTGGTTACTCGCCATACCTTATCGGGTGGGCGTACTCAGGGGCTGGTGACAGCATGGTCGCATGCTGTTGGTGTAGGCCTCTATGCATTGATGACATTGCTAGGGCTTGGGCTGCTATTTCAAAAATTTCCCTTGTTATTCAAAGCGATATCCTATGGTGGCGCAGGGTATCTATTCTATTTAGGTATCCGTGCACTGTTCTCCAAAGGAGGTGCGGCTGAAACACTAACGGCAGGAAGAAAAATTAGCTTAAAAAAAGCCTCATGGGATGGTATGGCTATTTCTCTATTAAATCCAAAGTTAGCGCTATTTTTTATTGCCTTGTTTAGTCAATATGTCTCGGCTGGGTCTGGGCTATATGGACAGCTTATAATTATTGCAACGCCACTGTTTGTTGATGGGTTATGGTATACATTGATTGCCTGCACGCTCTCACGTCCGTCAATTTTGGAAAAGCTCAAGCGACAAGCTCACTTAGTAGATAAAAGTTGTGGGATAATATTCATTCTACTGGCTTGTAGAGTGCTTTGGCTGCTATGAGCACTAGTAGTATAGTTCATACAGCAGTGTATATCTGATCCGAGATCTTTTGTACATATATTTAGAGATTGCTCATGCTCTTTTGTAAATAGCCTGTTAGGATTGTCACATTTAAACTCATTGTTTCAAGTTGAATGGCCTTAGCTTGTTTATTTTTGTAGCCCATAGAGGGCAGTAATGAAATTGATAATACGCTTGATATGCTCTCCGGTACGCACAATGCGTGTTGTGAAGAAAAATAATCGTCGTCGGATTAAACAAGATTTGTTGAAAATAAAAAAGGTATTTGCTCAAGAGCGGGAAGAAACCCATCAAATGTTGACAACATATCGTCGTTTTACTCTTGGGTTAGCGACTAAAGATGAAATGAAAAAAGCTAATAAACAAATGGTTGATCTTTTTAAAGGGTTGGGTATTGGTTTTTTTGCTTTATTACCTTTGGCTCCGTTGACAATACCTATCATCATTATGCTTGGACGCCGATTTGATATTAATGTTTTGCCTAGTGCTTTTTATGATGAGAAAGATCGCTCTACCAACGCACCCAAAGAAAGGTAATGGCTATATCATTAGTTTTTTTATTATCGGATTGATCTTATGCCCCGCGAAAAAGATGTAGAACTGAGCGACACCACACCCTGTGCCGCACTTAAGTGGAATAATAGCGGCCAGCCTATTTCCACGTTATTTAATGATGTGTACTTTTCTAGGACATCGGGTATTAAAGAAAAGGAATACGTTTTCCTTGATGGTAATAACCTAACCGAACGAATTAAAAGACTAAGTGCGACTGATAAACCATTTGTTATTGGTGAAACAGGTTTTGGTACCGGGCTAAACTTCCTCTGTGCTTGGCAGCATTTTAACCAACATGCCCCTGAACATGCGCGCCTGCATTTTATTTCTACAGAGAAATACCCCTTAAGTAAGGCGGATTTAACAAAGGCATTGTCGTTATGGCCAGAACTATCTAAGTACAGTGCTTTGCTTCTCTGCCGTTACCTACCACCTTGCAGAGGTTTTCATTGCTTAAAATTTTCACATGGGCGAATAACATTGACGCTGATTATTGGTGATATATTAGAAACACTGCCCACTATTAATGCTCAGGTTAATGCATGGTTTCTAGATGGTTTTTCACCCGCTAAAAATCCAGATATGTGGCACCCTTCTTTATTTAATACTATGGCACAAAAAAGCGCTCCGGGTGCGACTTATGCCACATTTACGGCCGCTAGAGTGGTTAACGATGGTTTGCTCGAGGAAAATTTCTCAGTTACCAAAAAAAAGGGATTTGGCTGCAAAAGAAATATGATGTGTGGCCAGTTAAAAGCAGTACCCACACTAATAAATAAAGGCCCAGTCTGGCATCAATACCCGTCAATAAGACCTTTGGAGAAATCTGCTGTTGTCCTTGGTGGCGGGCTTGCTGGTATTAGCTGCGCTCGCGCGCTTGCGGAAAGAGGGTGGCAGATAATTCTTTTAGAACAACATAGCCAACTAGCAATGGAAGCATCGGGTAATCCTCAAGCTATTTTATATGCTAAGTTATCGCCTAACCAGACGGTACTGAGTCAATTTATAGCTCAAGGATTTTGCTATAGCGCTAACTTAATTCGTGACCTTGAAGCACAATACCCTAACACGCGCCATGGCTGTGGTGTTATTCAATTGAGCACATCATCTTTGGTACGCAAACGTTATATTGAATTAGCAAAACAGTTTCCTGATGATTTCTTACAGTATCTAAATGAATACCAGCTCTCCGAAAAAGCAGGCATGGCTATACAATATGATGGTCTTTTCTTTCCCGAGGCAGGTTGGGTCAACCCGTCTACCCTTTGCTATCACATGGCTAAACACCCTAATATAACGATTAAAACGAATACAAAAGTCAACAGCCTTTCATTCAATAGCAATCACTGGCAGCTGTTCAATCAAGACCAAATTATCACAACAGCACAGACGGTGATTATTGCAACCGGTGCAACAACACACCTTATGGCGCAGCTTGCTCACTTACCGCTTAAAGGTATACGGGGACAAGTCACTAAGCGGATTGCTACTAAAACTAGCCGAGCCCTACGTGCATGTGTCTGTGCTGAGGGTTATGTTGCACCCGCTGTAGGTGATTATCATACACTCGGTGCAACATTTGATTTTAACTCAACCTCAACAAAGCTAACTGAAGCAGACCATAAAAAAAATGTAGCTATGCAGTCAAGGTGGTTTCCTGCATTTGCTAAAGCCATCGGCGATGAGCAAAACACTATTCAGGATGGAAAAGCTGGCGTGCGCTGCACAACGCCAGATTATCTGCCAGTGGTTGGCCCTATTGTTAATAAAGCACATTTTATTGAGCAGTTTGCAATGCTTAGAAAGAACGCTAAGCTATCTTTTCAGCAAGTACCTGACTACTGGCCTGGTTTATATATTTCAGCAGGGCATGGCTCTAGAGGATTAATCTCATGCCCTCTAGCAGGTGAATTACTTGCCAGCATTATTAATGGCGAGCCAAGCCCAGTAGCGGAAAACATAAGAGAACAGCTAAATCCGAATCGTTTTCTAGTTAGAGATCTAGCAAGAAATAAAATCTAATTAATATCAATCGTGTTTTCTAATTACCGTAATGAGCGTGGTGTAGCTGGATTCCAGAAACAAGGCGACATGCGCGTAATAGCAGGGCTACTACGAGAAGTTCGAGCGCAGTGTTGATGTTCGGATGGCTAGCGCAATAATCTAGTTAAAAAAATTGCTTGATGGTATAAATAACTCAGCGCAAACACACACCGGTTCCGCCAATACTACAGTAACCATTAGGCTGCTTAGCAAGATACTGTTGATGATAAGCCTCTGCATAATAGAACGATGCAGCGGGCTTGATTTCGGTGGTGATAGCAGCATACCCCTGCTGACTTAATGCCTGTTGATAGCGGTCTCTGCTGGCAATAGCCAGATCAAGCTGTGTTTTCGTGGTTGTATAAATAACTGATCGGTACTGGCTGCCACGGTCATTACCTTGCCCCATACCTTGCGTTGGATCATGCTTTTCCCAAAACAATGTTAGCAGAGCTTGGCAAGCTATTTTTTTTGTTTGATAAGCAACCAATACGACTTCTGCATGGCCTGTTCTTTCAGAACATACCTCTTCATAGGAGGGATTTTGTGTATAACCTCCCGAGTACCCTGTCGCTGTCGTCCATACGCCCTCTTTTGTCCAGAATAATTTTTCTGCGCCCCAGAAACAGCCCATACCCAGATAAATAACTTCAATTCCTTCAGGAAAAGGAGGTGCTATTGGGTGTTGATTAACAAAATGTTTAGCTGGAATAGCCATCGGTTCTTCACGACCTACCATGGCATTGGCCTTTGTCAGTGATGATAGTTTGTTAGTTAAAAACATTGTTACCATCTCCTTGTATGGTAAAAAATTATAGATACCACAAGATGTGATATCTGAGCATTTACCGTTACTATTTTTGTGCACCGGCTAGTATCTGTGGGTCTAAATGTTTTTCAAACCAATTAATTCGCCAGTCAAGATGAGGGCCTGTTACTCTGCCTGTCGCGCCAACTTCAGCGATAACATCACCTCTATTGACTTTCTGTCCGGATACAACTAGCACACGACTAAGGTGTAAAAAGCTGGACGATATACCGTACCCATGATCAATAATCAGCGTACCACCAGAGAAATATAAATTATTGCTTGCTAGGGTGACTCGACCATCTGCTGGAGAATGTACTTTTGTACCTGTTATAGCCGCTATATCAACACCAAAATGTGGTCGCCTAGGTTCACCATTAAATACTCGCTGACTACCATAAACACCTGTTATTGGTCCTGTCAATGGCCAGTTAAATCCTTGGAAAAAATCTTGTTGGCGAGAGTTTTGAAGTCGTGCATTTTTAACACGTTGACTATCTAACTTAATGCGTTCCAGTGCCATCTTAGTTGGCTTTACATACTTCTTGGCAACACCGTTAATTCTCTGAACAGCATATTCTCTGGGGGTTAGCTTCAAAGTTATATTTTTTTTTGTACCTTTATCATCAACCACTTGGTACGTCTGCTTAAGTTTTGCATTATATCCAAACCCTAGAATAAACTGCCCTTTCGGTGATACGCTTATACTTTCTCCATTATAGAAAACTTGACTGCCGGGCGTGACCTCTCCAAAAAATAAGCCGCCTTGCGTCAGGTGGGTTTTCAAGGCTGCTCTTCCGGATAAGCTAATGGCTAGAAGTGCCATCAAAAGCAAAATGACAGATAGTCTATTGATAACAACGCGCCTTATTATTATATCCATGTACTGTTTCCTTTTGTGATGATAATCCCTAATTATTTACTTTAACTCAGATAACTCGCAAATAGGTTTTAATGCATATCAAATAGCAGTGAGAATAGGCTGAGCATCAGCCTATTAGGCGAGGCGGTAATACCAATCATCTTTTATAGCTACGCTACTGGACTGGCCATTCACATACCAGCTCTGCGTTGGCACTCTTCGCAACAGCCCTTTATTACTGTCATTCTGCCCATGCTCATTTACGGTAGTTAACAAATACGATTGGTATAACTCGGTTTTCTTGCTTTAATTTAACGGGTATTCATCCGTTTACTCAGAACCACGTACGACAATGGCGATTATTTTTGATACACTGCGTCAGGTTATGAAATAAAAAGATTAAACATATGGCCAATATTGCACTGATATATATGAGCCGTGAAGGTCAGAGCAAAAAAATTGCTCAGCGAATTAAGCACAAGCTTATTCAAGCAGGGTATGCTGTAGCAAAGCAGTCATTGCTTGATCTGCCTGAGTCATTTTCTTTCTCTGGTTATGATGCAGTTATTTTAGGCTGCTCTGTCCGATACGGTAAACATCACAAGGTCTTTAGGGATTTTGTCACACAGCATGTCCAGCAATTAAATCATAAGCCTAGCTTCTTTTTTTCCGTCAACCTCACCGCAAGAAAACCCAATAGAAATCAGCCACACAATAATCTTTATTTGAAAAAATATTTAGCTTCTACGCAATGGGAACCTAATTTAGTCAATGTTTTTGCAGGTGCTTTGCGCTACTCTCAGTATACCTTCTTTGATAAAGGTATGATCCGACTGATCATGAAAATCACAGGTGGCCCAACAGACCCTAAAACCGATGTTGAATTCACCGATTGGGAACAAGTCGATTGCTATGGTGAAGCCATAAAAAAATATTTATCAAACGCCATGGCGGCCAATAGTGATGAAGCACCTATACTTTAATGGCAAGACAGATCTTCTTATTAAGTTACTGAGATCTATGCACCGATTAATGCATGATGTCATTGACAGGTTCGATACTTGTAGGTACCGTCGGCTCTGCGCTGATTTGACTTCAGATTGCTAGCGCATAATAAATATTGCTAAAAGAAGGGCGTTTCTCAGCTGCATTTGAAGAAAACCACTCTATATAGCAAGAGTGGTTTTTTTTTGTCCGTTATTTTGCTGTCAAATCCATCATTCATAAACTGCCCTATAGTGAGATGATTTGAAGGCAGTCTATCTGTAACTAGCCTACGCTATAGGCTAATTGCACTGGAGGTGTGATGATTGAACTGAAACATGTGAGCAAAGTGTTTGCCTCCGGTGATAAAGAGGACAAAGCACTTGATAATATTAGTCTGACGGTACCGGAAGGCACAATTTATGGTGTAATTGGCCCCAGTGGTGCAGGTAAAAGCACATTGATTCGTTGTGTTAATCTGCTGGAAAGGCCGACATCAGGCTCTGTGCGGGTAGCAGGAAGTGACTTGATGATGCTCTCTGAAAAAGAGCTTCGCACCGCTCGTCATAATATGGGCATGATTTTTCAGCATTTTAATTTGCTTACCAGCCGCACAGTCTTTGATAACATTGCCCTACCTTTGGAATTGGCTGGGTACTCTACAGAACGCATTGCTAAGGCTGTACTGCCTTTGTTGGAACTCACAGAGCTAGAAAACAAAAAAGACAGTTACCCGTCTCAACTATCTGGCGGCCAAAAACAGCGGGTTGCTATTGCTAGGGCACTGGCCAGTAAGCCGCGTGTATTATTGTGTGATGAAGCAACATCGGCTCTTGACCCTAAAACGACGCGCTCTATTCTGGCACTTATAAAAGATATAAACCTCAAGTTTAAGATTACGATCCTAATGATTACCCATGAAATGGATGTGGTAAAATCTATTTGTGATCGTGTTGCCGTGCTTAGTCGCGGTCAGCTTATTGAGGAAAACAGTGTTGAACAGTTTTTTATCAGCCCGAGTACGGCATTGGCTCAAGAATTTGTTCGAAGTGCTACACATGAAAAGCCAGTAACTGATATTGAACAACGCCTTACCATGACACCCCGATCAGGCGCATTAACCGTTGTGCGACTTACCTTTGTTGGTCAAGATGTTGGAGAACCGCTTATTACGCAGGCAGCTCGTATTTATGATGTGGATTTTAATATCTTGCAGGCTGACGTAGAAACCGTCGGCAATAAAAGGATCGGTTTTTTAATGATAGAAGTCGTCGGCAATGAGCAAGCATCTAAAGCAGCTTTGGCATTTTTTGAAAAGCATGTAAAAGTGGAGGTGCTAGGTTATGTCGCCTGATCAATGGAGCTTATTGCTACAGGCACTTTGGGAAACCTGTTATATGGTCATGATTTCTGGCTTGCTTAGCTTTGCAATAGGTATTCCTTTGGGATGTTTGCTTTATATCACTCGGACAGGGTGTATCAATGAAAATAAGCTGACTAATGCGGTGATAGGAAGCATTGTTAATGCAGGGCGCTCAGTGCCATTTATTATTTTAATGGTGGCGATTGTACCATTCACTCGTTTGATTACAGGTTCATCTATTGGCACAACAGCCGCTATTGTGCCATTGACTATTGCCGCTATACCCTTTGTTGCACGTATCACTGAAGGAGCACTTAATGAAGTGCCTGTAGGCTTGATCGAAGCGGCTCAATCCATGGGAGCTAATACGTGGCAAATTATCACTCGGATATTATTACCTGAAGCTATCCCTGGTTTAATTAACGGCATGACCATCACCTTAGTTACTTTGGTCAGTTATTCAGCTATGGCGGGTGCTATTGGCGGCGGTGGGCTGGGAGATCTTGGCATTCGCTATGGCTATCAACGCTTTGATGCTGCCGTTATGTTAGCTACGGTCGTTATGCTAATTATATTGGTTCAATTGATACAAATGACGGGTGATCGGTTACAGAAATTTTATACTAGACGTTAGTCAGCAAAGGAGAAAAAATGAAAGCTCTATTTTCGCTAAGTTATCTAAGAATTTTTATGAGTGCAGTCTTAGCAACGGTTTTTCTATTGTTAGCAGGCTGCTCTGGTCAGGAAAAAGACCCTGTATTAAAAGTAGGCGTTATGGCTGGCCCAGAAGCTGATTTAATGCAGGTTGCTATTAAACAACTAAAGAAAAATACTGGCATAAAAGCAAAATTGGTTGAATTCTCTGATTATGTTGCTCCGAATATGGCACTAACTGATGGCAGTATTGATGTCAATGCTTTTCAGCATCGTCCCTACCTAGACAGTATGATCAAAGAAAGAGGTCTTAAGCTGGCGGTTGTTGGTAATACCTTTTTATATCCTATTGGGGCTTATTCAAAAAAGATAAAAAATATAGCTGAGTTAAAACATGGTGCTATTATTGCCATTCCCAACGACCCCAGTAATGAAGGGCGTACACTTATGTTACTCGATCATGAAGGGCTTATTACACTGAAAGATAGCCATGATCTTGAAGCAACACCGGCAGATATCATTAAAAACCCAAAAGATTTGCATTTTAAAGAGTTGGATGCAGCGCAACTGCCCCGCTCTCTAGATGATGTTGATCTCGCTTTTATCAACTCAACTTATGCCGTACCAGCGGGACTTCTACCGAGTAGAGATGCTTTGCTCTTAGAGGGGAGTAAGTCGGCCTATGTTAATCTTATTGTTTCCCGTGAAGACAATAAAACAGATCCAAGGATAATAGCATTGGTCCATGCCTATCATTCAGAGGCTGTAAAGAAAAAAGCAGAAGAATTATTTCATGGTAGTGCTATTCCAGGCTGGCAAGGATAATACCCACAGTGTTTTTATCGACCGTCATGAACATGGGTGCCAGACTCCAGAGATAGGGCAAGCTATTGCTAGGAGTTTTAATGCAGTGCTGGTGTTCAGATGGTCAGCGCAATAGCGTAGTTAGCAAAGGTGATTGGTATTATATTTTTAGATGAGCGCTTAGTTTATCGATAAAATCATCAGCTACAGCTACAGCTACAGCTACAGCTACAGCTACAGCTACAGCTACAGCTACAGCTACAGCTACAGCTACAGCTACAGCTACAGCTACAGCTACAGCTACTAACTTAAAGTAGATGTATCTACTTTCTATAGAAGAGGGCTCATTTGCATAACGGTTACCAGAAAAATCGATTTTAATATTTTTAGAACTTACGCATTGACAGCTCCGACAAAAGATGGTTTGAGCTACTCCTTCCCCTCAGAGAAGCTTTTTATAAAATCCCAAGTGGCTTCTTTGAGGGCATCCTTCCTGACACTGTAAATGCTTCTGAGTAACTCTGTTATCTTCATCGCCTGAAGGCAGGAGTAGCTGAAAATGGACGCAAAAATATGATTCCTGACCTGCCGCTCCCCCCTTACCTGAAAGCGCTCAATGTTGCAGAGCTGTTTTAAGGCCCGGTGATACTCTTCGATTGCCCAATGATGCTGGTGCATCTGGTTAAAATCAGACTGTGATGGACAATCGACTCCAGCATGGGGTGTGTAGACAACGTAATGGCGAAGCTTGGCTTTTAGCCGCGTCCGGTAAAGTCGTACATAACCAAAATTATGCAGCCAGACCGTTATTCCTTCTTCAGGAACGGCCAGGCTCTGCACCTGTTGATAGTCACCCTTTTGGATAGAGACAGTACGGTTGCTTTTAACTGCAAACATAAAACCCAGACCGTTGTTTTTCATAGCCTTCAGATTTCCAATACTACTATACCAAGCGTCACCGGTAACACATGCGGGTCTCAATCCCCATGCCAGCACTTCTTTCAGCATATCTATAAAGTAGTCATTTTTAGTCTTTCTATCAGCTGGATCATAGATGCGAAAATTAACAGGCAGGCTGTAACCTTTGATGTCCGTGT
>JAQYUY010000088.1 GCA_028728195.1 Endozoicomonas sp. (ex Botrylloides leachii) | reverse complement strand
ACCCGATTGAGAATAAGTGGGCGGAGGCAAAATCGATTAGAAGGGAAAAAATGTGTGACCCAGAAACCTTATTCAGAGAGTACGTTTCATGACATTTTTATAGGGCTACTACTATATAACCTTTCAAATATGGACAGAAAATTGTCAAGGTTGCATAAAAAAGTGTCCATGAAATCGTTGCTAGGCCAATTATACTGCTAGAATTTTGACTGAAAAATAATCAATAAAACTGATTATGACTACGTGCCTTATATAAAATGTTCTGTAATACAAGGGTGGAGTAAATTATGCAGATTACTCAACCAGGGGAGCTGCTTATGGATGGACTAGCAACTCGCGATAATATCTATAGCCTAGAACCATATAATGATATCTTTGCCATCGGAATTATCTGATGCAATAAAGATCAACATTAATCGTTTATTACTTCGCTTAGATTGTAAGCATTATTAGAAAACATTGCTTACCTATGGCCTATAGAGAATACCTGAGACAGTTCATCACGGATAGTGATATCAGATTTCAGGGAAACAGGGTAATCAAGAGCAAGCCATGTAAAATAACCATCTCTAAAAAAGAATATTTTTTCATACCCCCACAGTGCGGCAAGGTAGCTAGCAATAGCACCCCTCATATGATAGGAACTATTACCGTAAATAACCAAAGGTAGCTCTTTATTCAAAGTACCAGCCATAAACAACCGCTTAAATCCTTCTTGTAGGTCAAGATTATGAGCTCCTTCAATTCTCCCCCATCGCCACTGCTGTTCAGGCCTTACGTCAATAAATGGTGCACCTAGCTCATATAGCTTTTTCGCTTGGTGGCTATTAATTGTAATCACTCCATTAATATCAACAGGGGCTTCTCTAGCAACAGCAGGATAAAAAGCAGATAAAGGGGATAATAAAACAGTAAGCAACAAATACATCCATTTCATAAATTCAGATCCATTATAAAACTTCTTTTTATACAAATAAGTATATAGATCTAAAAAAACTAAATTGGAACAATAAGAAGTAAAAAAAATATATATCCTAATTAAAGTATATAAAAAATCATAATCGTCTATGCTATAGTGATTTCTTAGAATCAATAGCATTAAACTAGAATATGCATAACATTTTCAATAAGTCATTGTATTGTTATGAATAGATAAATTTTATCTAGAAAGATAAAAAATTATCCGAATTAATGGAAGCACTACTTAAAATTCGCAAGAATATCCTTTAATAAAGTGTAAATCTTGTTATGAGAATTAGACATCGCATCATAATTTTGATTATAGCGAGTCAAGGCGCTTTGTAGCTGAACTGTCTGTAACTGGTTGCTACCGGTCAGATTATCTCTTGCCAAAATCAATTCAGGCTTAAGATTCTCCCATATTTCAGCTGTCAAAGGTGCCGACAAGTCAATATCAATATCTAACTGATTGTTAATAAAGTGCTTTTGTTCATCAGTTAAAACACCCGAAGATATATCAAAATTGATAATATCATTTCCCGCATTGAGCAATGAATGCACACCTCCATTTTCTACCAAAATATCTCCATCCTCAACGCCATTGTTGATATCAACACCGTTGAGGTCTGGGCCAGTTACCGTTGGGTTGACATTAACACTATTGATCGACATACCTTGATTACCGCGAGAAATGAATACGTCGGTTACAACATTAACGCTACTAACTTGTAAGGTTATTTTGGTACCGTCATCAAGTATGACCGTTGCATTGCCTTGCAAAGGAATACCTGCAAAGGAGTTATTATCTTTATCTGTAGGAATCAGGGTACCATCAGCAAATACTAAGTTATTGTTATTCTTATCAGTGATCTGAAAAGTTCCACCTTCGTAAAAGGAAAGGCCATAGCCATTATCAAGTGTTATCTTTTGTATTGGTTCGGATGCTTCTGTTGACTCAGATGAAGCCCATGTTGTAGCAGAGAAATTATCTCCTTGATAAATTATTCTATTTGCTTCAGTAATTAGCTTATTTATTTCAGTTAAATATGCATTTGACTGCTCTATCTGACCGACCAGGCTTCTGACTTCGGCATCCAGATATAACCCTCTCAACAAATAAGCCTCAGATGCAAAATCTGTCAAATTTTTGTCCGGATCTATATCAAGATCAAATGTTGTTGCTGCTATTGGACTAAAAATTCTTTCTGAACTCATAATACAAAATGCTCCTTACTAAGGTGTACTGCTTAAAATAATTAGGTAATTTAAAATATGCGAGTACAGCGCTTGGTACTTGAACTTTTTGTTTTTTTATCTCGTGGTATGAGCAATCGTTCGGCAAGTTTCATTTCTTTTTTTTTATCAGACTTTGCCTGCGCTAATTCATTATCAAATTGCATTTTCCAAAGATTAAACTGCTCTTTTATTTCATCAGCAATCTGATTATTAGATAAAGCCTTTTGAATATCTTCTGAAGAAGCCCCGGCGTGTAAAAAAAAATCTTCTTGTGCAGCTATTAATTTATCTGCTTTTTTTAATAATTCCTCTGCTTCTTTATGAACTAATGCACTTGTCTTTGGAAGCATTTTCAAATTAATTAGCTTGATTTTTTGCATCTTATATCCTTATTAAATAATGGAAAAACTAATAAGTAATTCATCGGCAAGTGTAAATTTTTTTGAATAACCTATGTATTTTGATAATAAAATATCAATAAATAAGCTCTATACTGCAAAGAGCTTAAGCAACTAGGCTCCAGAAAAAGGTGGCATGACGAGTAATATCAGGGCTAGTATTCCTCATGAATCACAACAGTTTATAGTACTTTTGATTAACAACCTCATAAATAACCGTAGTCGTAACACTAATACTGAACATTTTTGCTATATCATAAATCGCTAAGCTATTCATAGTTAAATTAATTAGCATAGTGTTTTCAGGTTTTCTATTGACTCACCATGATACTTTGTATAGTAAATAGAAAATAATTGCTTATTAAAGGCGATTGATTTTATTACTCTTAAAGAGTGGACGGATAAAATGAAATGAAAGGCAAGTAAAATACTGTGCTTAGTATCTAAGCTAATTAGGCTATTTTAATCTCAGTTGGTAGGCGGTACTGGAGTCGAACCAGCGACCTTTACGATGTCAACGTAACGCTCTAACCAGCTGAGCTAACCGCCTAAAACCATGGTGATACTACCAATGTGTTGAAAAAAATCAATAGCTTTGTACAGATTGCACAAGAATATTTGATAAATCAACGTGGTACCGCTTAAGTACTGACGGCTATGATTGATTTTTTAATACATGGTTTCTCAATGTAGCTATTTCATCGCGCACATGTGCAGCTTCTTCAAACTCAAGATTTCGCGCATGTTCCATCATCTTATTTTCTAGTTGTTGAATCAGTCTAGTCATTGTTTCTGGCGTCATTACCTCATTATATTCTATCTTGTGATCAGTTATTTTATGGGCACGATTACTTTTATTACGGACGAGTGTTACCGCACCTTCAAGAATATCTGCTACCGACTTTTTAACACTAACAGGCACAATGTTATATTTTTTATTATAAGCCAGCTGTTTATTACGACGCCGCTCGGTTTCATCCATAGTTCGCTGCATTGAGGCCGTTATTTTATCTGCATATAAAATAGCACGTCCATTTATATGACGAGCAGCTCGACCAATTGTCTGAATCATCGCTCGATCAGAGCGCAAAAAACCTTCTTTGTCTGCATCGAGCATCGCCACCAATGATACTTCAGGCATATCTAAGCCTTCACGTAATAAGTTAATACCGACTAAAACATCAAAAATACCCATCCGTAAATCACGGATAATTTCAATACGCTCCACGGTATCAATATCAGAATGTAAATAGCGTACTTTTATAGCGTGTTCATGAAGATATTCGGATAAATCTTCTGCCATGCGTTTAGTCAAAACAGTAACAAGTATGCGATGACCTTGCTTTATTGTTTTATTGATTTCAGACAACAAGTCATCGACCTGCGTTGATGCAGGCCTTACCTCTAAAGCGGGATCAACTAATCCTGTTGGCCTGACCAGCTGCTCAATAACTTGCCCTTGATATTGTTCTTCGTATTTACCTGGAGTGGCACTAACAAAAATAGTTTGTGGCCGTTTATTTTCCCATTCTTCAAACTTCATGGGACGATTATCCAATGCCGAGGGTAGACGAAAACCATAGTTCACGAGTGTTTCTTTTCGTGACCGGTCACCTTTGTACATACCACCAATTTGAGGGATAGTCACATGAGACTCATCAATTACTAACAAAGCATTATCGGGCACATAATCAAACAGTGTAGGAGGTGCTTCTCCAGGTGCATTACCAGATAAATAGCGGGAGTAGTTTTCAATACCAGTGCAATAGCCCAGCTCTAACATCATCTCAATATCATAACAAGTACGCTGCTCAAGACGCTGAGCTTCAACCAACTTATTATTATCGCGCAGTATCTGTAGCTGTTCTGACAGTTCTTTTTTAATACCGTCGACCGCATCTAAAATTGTCTGACGAGGCGTCGCATAGTGCGTTTTCGGATAGATAGTAACACGGGGCAAATGATTAAAAACTTCACCGGTTAACGGATCAAAGCAGCTTATTTTTTCTAACTCTTCATCAAAAAAATCCAACCGAATAGCTTCTTTTTCGGATTCTGCAGGAAATATATCAATAATATCGCCTCTAACCCGATAGGTTGCTCGCTTTAATTCGGTATCATTACGACTGTATTGTAATTCTGCCAGTCTGCGTAATAATGACCGTTGCTCTATCTGGTCACCTCGGTCTAAATGCAGAACCATCTTTAAATAAGAGCGAGGGTCACCCAAACCATAAATAGCTGATACCGTTGCAACAACAATAGCATCCTCTCTTTCCATCAATGCCTTGGTAGCTGAAAGTCTCATTTGCTCTATGTGCTCATTTACTGATGCGTCTTTTTCTATATAAGTATCTGATGTAGGCACATAGGCTTCCGGCTGATAATAGTCATAATAAGAAACAAAATATTCCACTGCGTTCTTTGGGAAAAATTCTTTAAATTCGCCATAAAGTTGAGCTGCCAATGTTTTATTATGAACCATAACAACCATTGGTCTTTGAAGTTTTTCTACTACATTAGCAATAGTAAACGTTTTCCCTGACCCTGTTACACCCAGCAATGTCTGGCATGCCAACCCTGACTGAACACCTGAGACTAACTGAGCAATAGCTTTTGGTTGGTCACCATTGGGCTGAAACGTAGAAGATACCTGAAATGGGCGTCCCATGAAGTGTTTACCTATATAAAAAAGGGAGTTTATCCATTCATGATGGTTTTGTGTATCATATACTTGATGCCATTCTTGGCAAACATCAGGGTTTGCTTCAACAATACAATGAGGAATAGTGTGAGCAATCATTTATCCCAACGTGTACAGATGGTTAAACCGTCTCCAACGCTGGCAGTTACCGCTCGGGCTGCTGAACTTCAGGCTGCTGGCCATGATATTATTGGTCTAGGTGCAGGGGAGCCTGATTTTGATACTCCTGATCATATTAAACAAGCGGCAATTAAAGCCTTAGCTGAAGGAAAAACCAAATATACACCGGTTAGTGGCACGCCTGAGCTCAAAAAAGCCATTATCAATAAATTCAAGCAAGATAATGGCCTTGAGTTTACCCCTGCTCAGATTCTAGTGTCCAGTGGAGGGAAACAAAGTTTTTTCAACTTGATACTGGCGCTTATTAATAAAGATGATGAAGTTATTATTCCTGCACCTTACTGGGTATCTTATCCTGATATCGTAACTATTGCAGAAGGCACGCCCGTTATTATTGAAACCCAGCTGGATAATCGATTTAAAGTAACAGCAGAGCAGCTAGAACAAGCGATTACCCCTAAAACTCGCTTAATTGTTCTCAATAGCCCATCGAACCCTACTGGCACTGCTTACACTCATGATGAACTGAAAGCACTAGGTAACGTTCTTAAACGCTACCCGAATATTATTATTGCAACAGATGATATGTATGAACATATCCTCTGGCGCGACGAATCCTTTAGTAATATTTTAATGGCTTGCCCTGAGTTATATAATCAAACGATTGTGCTTAATGGCGTATCTAAAGCTTATGCTATGACAGGCTGGCGCATTGGTTATGCCGGTGGTCCTGAGTGGCTAATTAAAAATATGAGTAAGATTCAGTCTCAAAGCACCTCAGGTGCCTGCTCTATTGCTCAGGCTGCAGCAGCTGAAGCACTATCAGGCCCACAAGACTGTGTTAAGTCTATGCTCCAATCATTTAAAAAACGTCATGATTATGTCGTTCATCGGTTAAAAAAGCTGCCAGGTGTTATTGTTGTTGAAAGCGATGGAACTTTTTATACCTTCCCTGATTTTACTAACGCCATGAATAGAATGGGCTTTAATCAAGATACTGACTTTGCTGAAATGATGCTGGAGAAAGGCATTGCCTTAGTTCCAGGCTCGGCTTTTGGCGCACCTAGACACTTAAGATTGTCTTTTGCAACCAGCGATGAGGCACTTAAAAAGGCATTAGATCGACTTGAGAAAGCACTGCTATAGCTAGTCCACCTAGCGAGTCGAACTCTATTTTGCAGCTCGGCTCGCTACTGGTAATAACCCATTAGCTTTTTATATTGGGGTAAATATTATTTTTTCTTACTGGAGGCTACTTTTTTATTTTTTGGAAAAACAATGTGATAAACCTCATCATATGTTTTAACAAAATGAACGGTTAAGCCTTTTCTGATATAATCTGCCACCTCTTCGAACTCTTGGCGACACGCTTCGGGAATCACAAGCTCGTTAATGCCTTGGCGGCGAGCAGCAATTACTTTTTCTCTAATTCCTCCAACAGCAAGCACTTTTCCCGTCAAAGTAAGCTCGCCTGTCATAGCTACAGATTTAGGCTTGATACGTTTTGCCATAGATAGCAAAGATGTTGCCATTGTTATGCCTGCACTAGGACCATCTTTTGGGGTAGCACCTTCAGGCACATGCAAATGAATAAACGATTTATCAAAAAAGTGATCCGGAATACCCCAGTGATGCGCTTGACTGCAAATATAGTTAAAAGCAATCTGGGCAGATTCCTGCATAACTTCACCTAGCTTACCTGTTAGTTTAAAACCAGCCCGCTGCTGATGGATAAGACTAGATTCAACGGGAAGGGTTGCCCCCCCCATTGATGTCCATGCAAGTCCAGTTATAACACCTATACCCTGAATGCGTTTTTCTTTTTTAAAATAAGGTGCTCCCAAGTATTCCTGCAAATCTTTTGCAGTAACCCTGATACTCTTGGCCTCTTTGTTCATTAATTTGACAACCACTTTGCGAATAACTTTTTGCAATAGCTTTTCTAAGTGGCGAACACCGGACTCACGAGCATAGCCTTCTATAATTTTCTTTAGCGTGCCATCAGAAATTTTCAGTTGACTTTTAGTGAGTCCGGCCATATCAAGCTGTTTAGGCCATAGGTGGTTTTTGGCAATCGCCAGTTTTTCTTCCGTGATATAACCAGACAGGCGGATAAGATCCATTCTATCCAGTAAAGGAGCAGGAATAGTATCCATCTGGTTAGCAGTACATATAAATAATACCTTGGATAGATCAATACGCATATCTAGATAATGGTCAAGAAACTCGCTATTTTGTTCTGGATCAAGCACTTCAAGTAAGGCAGATGCAGGGTCACCTCGGTAAGAAGCGCCAATTTTATCAATCTCATCCAGCATAATGACAGGGTTAGAAACTTCGACTTCTTTAAGCGCCTGAACCAGCTTACCGGGCATAGCTCCAATATAAGTACGCCTATGCCCTTTAATTTCAGCTTCATCACGCATGCCACCTAAACTAAAGCGATAAAACTTACGGCCAAGCGCTTTTGCTACGGACCGACCAATAGATGTTTTACCAACGCCAGGTGGGCCTATTAACAGCATAATGGAACCAGAAACTTCCTTTTTGAATGCACCTACAGCTAAAAATTCAATAATTCTGTCTTTTACATCCTCAAGGCCGTCATGGTCTTTATTTAACACATTTCGGGCATTTTTAAGGTCATATTTATCATCGGAAAACTTCCCCCAAGGAACATAAGTAGCCCAATCAAGATAGTTCCTACAGATGGTAAACTCAGGCGAGCCCGTTTCCAAAATAGCCAGTTTCTTTAGCTCATCATCTATTTTTTTCTTTGCTGGCTTAGGGACATTCAATGCCTTTAATCGATTCTCAAACACTTCTAGCTCAGCAGTGCGATCATCTTTAGAAATACCCAGCTCTTTTTGAATAACTTTCAACTGTTCTCTAAGAAAAAACTCTCGTTGGTGCTTGCTAATTTTACGGTTAACTTCAGCATTAATTTCTGTTTGGAGTCTGGCGACTTCTTGTTCTTTTCGGATAAGCACTAATACCTTTTCCATTCTACGCTGAACAGGCAAGGTCTCTAATATATCCTGTAGCTCATGGCCGGGAGTTGATGTAATAGCAGCAGCGAAATCTGACAAAGGTGAAGGATCTTTTGGATTAAACCGGTTTAAATAATTTTTCAGCTCCTCACTATATAATGGATTTAGTGGAATCAGTTCTTTAATTGCCTGAATCAAGGCTAGCGCATATGCTTTTACCTCATCACTTTCATCAGATAGCGTATCAGGGTACTCAACCTGTGCAAGAAAAGGGGGAGTACTACGCAGCCATTTCTTTATTTTAAAACGCTGGATACCTAAGGCAATAAACTGGATTTGTTCCTCATCAGAGACGGTATTATTCACTTTTACCGCACACCCTATCTGCGGAAAATGGTCCGGCGTTAACTTTATCCCCGAGACACCACCAACAAAACTCAAACCCACAATTTTTTGCTCGCTCTGATCAACTCGCTTGAGCGTTTCTCCCCATAGATTTTTACTGAAAACAAGAGGTTGTACTTGTGCAGGAAAAAAAGGACGATTAACAACAGGCATAAGGTAAAGTTTATCGGGCAGATTTTGTCCGGGTAATATCAACTCTTTGCTTACTACTTTTTCGCTATTATCCCCAGAAATTATTTCCGAGTGCCTAGGTTCCTGATCTGTCATAACATTAACGCATTCCCAGAGTAAAATAATAAAGGTTTAATAGCTATATCAAACCATCGGATTCGTTTAACATTGACTGACTATCTATGTAAGTATGGCCTAGAACGACCTTATTGGTACCTTAGCTTATAAAAAGGTGTTTATCTGCTTTCCTAGGTAACAAACCTCAGTGACAAATCCTTATTACATCACTGTTCTTATTGCATAGTACCACGCTGGAAACTATTTAAAGTAAGCAAGAATGATAACCCCAGATTTAAATGATTAAAAAATCATCAATACTGATCATACCAGTAGCTCAACAGTTACGCAGCTATTTGGTGATTAAAATAGCATATACTGGTTGCTAATTTGGGCTCACATAGCAGAAACCCGATGTATTTAGGTCATTCACGCTTAGCTGTTGTTAATCTTGTTATTTTTCCGATGATATTCGCTTTTTTTTTACCTAACAATTTTTTTGAATGCCTATTAATGCATAAACGCTAAGGTATATATTGATATGTTCTATAAAAAATAGATTATTATATCAAGTTATACTTTTAATCTGGGCGGTGTCGAAAAAAATGCTTGAAAATCTATTCAAATTGAAAGAACACAATACCAATATAAAAACGGAGATAATTGCAGGGATTACAACCTTTCTCACAATGGCTTATATCATTTTTATTAATCCTAGCATGTTGGCAACAACAGGTATGGATCAAGGTGCTGTTTTTGTTGCTACCTGCCTAGCAGCGGCAATTGGTTGCTTTATCATGGGACTGTATGCAAATTATCCTATCGCTCTTGCTCCAGGTATGGCATTGAATGCTTTTTTTAGCTTTACCGTTGTCGGACAAATGGGTTATAGCTGGCAGGTTGCCCTTGGTGCAGTATTTATCTCTGGTCTGTGTTTTTTTCTACTGAGCATTTTCAAAATCAGGGAATGGATTATCAATAGCATTCCCTTATCTTTGCGGGGTGGCATTGCTGCTGGAATCGGTTTATTCCTAGGTTTTATTGCTTTAAAAAGTGCCGGTATTATTGTAAGCAATCCGACAACGCTCGTGACCTTAGGCGACATGTCTTCCTGGAGCGCCTTTATGACCGCTTTAGGCTTTGTGCTAGTGACTTCCTTATCTTTTCGAAAAGTTCCTGGTTCAGTCATGATAGGCATTTTAGGGGTTACTTTGATCAGTATAATGGCCGGTAAAATAGAAATATCCCATATTGTATCTATGCCGCCAGATATTACGCCTACTTTTATGGCCTTAGATTTAAGGGGCGCATTGAATGTGGGTTTAATCAGTATCATTTTTTCATTTTTATTTGTTGATTTATTTGATACATCAGGCACCTTAGTAGCTGTTGCAGAGAAAGGCAATCTACTCGATCGTGATGGAAGGTTCCCAAGACTAGGTAATGCTTTGATGGCTGATAGTGTTGCCACTATGGCGGGTTCTGCACTGGGCACCTCTACAACAACAAGTTATGTTGAAAGTACCGCAGGCATTATTGCTGGCGGACGCACCGGACTAACAGCAGTGACCGTGGGCATGCTGTTTTTGGCTTGCCTTTTTTTCTCACCTCTCGCTGCTATTATTCCGGCTTATGCAACAGCCCCTGCACTTCTTTTTGTTGCCGTTTTAATGACGCATAGTTTGGTTCAAATTGATTGGGATGACCTTACTGAGGCAGCTCCTGTTGTTATCGCAGCTGTCTCTATGCCACTTAGTTACTCAATTACTACTGGTATTGCCTTTGGTTTTATTTCTTATTTTGCAATTAAGCTACTCAGCGGACGCTATAAAGATCTGAATATCACGCTGTGTGTGTTAGCTACTTTATTCACCCTTAAGTTGGTTATCTTCAATTAATGTCAATTAGCGCACATAATACGCACTATTTTGCACACCTATAGTACCAATCAGGTTGTCTAACTACCGTAATGAGCATGGATAGTAGCACTCCAGCGCGAGTCGGAATGTCACGTAATAGCATAGGCTATTGCGAGAAGCTGCAACGCAGTGCTAGGGCCTTCGCAGCGTAGTTAGAAATGATGATTGGCATAATATGAAAACTGACTACTTAAAGATAGAAGGGGCACGTCGTGGTAACTGATACATCTTTAGCAACAGTATCCCCTGAGCTTTATACACAGCAGCTGAAAGAAAAGGCTCAACTAATACGAACGTTTTTTCAGCCATTTAACATACCAGAATTAGCTGTTTTTTCTTCAGCGTCGATGCATTACCGAATGAGGGCAGAATTCCAAGTATGGCACCAAGGTGAACATAGTTATTATCGTATGTTTGATCCTGAGACCAAAAAACCATTTCATGTAACAGCGTTCCCTGCAGGATCAAAGCGGATCGGTGAGCTCATGCCAATGCTAATGAAGCATATAACCTGCAACCCTTTACTAAAAGATAGATTATTTCAGATTGAGTTTCTTACCAGTCAAAAAAATGAAGCATTGGTAACCCTTATCTACCATAAACCCCTTAACAAAGAGTGGGAATTGGTAGCCCATGATCTACAGCATCAGCTTAATATTGTGATCATTGGTCGCTCTCGTAAACAAAAGAAAGTACTGACAAAGAACTTTGTTACCGAAACTTTAACCGTCGATGGCAAACAGTATAACTATCAACAAATGGAAAACAGTTTCACACAACCCAATGCGGGAGTAAATGAGAAAATGCTGAGCTGGGCTAGCCAATGCTGTAAAGGTGCTTCTGGAGATCTATTAGAACTTTACTGTGGTAACGGTAATTTTACCTGTATTTTGGCGCAACACTTCAGTAACGTGCTAGCAACAGAGATCTCAAAAACATCTGTTGCATCCGCTCGTGAAAACTTGAAAGCTAATGGTGTATATAATGTCGAAATAGTACGCCTTTCCAGCGAGGAGGTCACACAGGCGATGAATGGTGACCGAGTATTTCGACGGCTCCACAACATACATTTGCACGATTATGAGTTTTCTACTGTATTTGTAGATCCGCCAAGAGCCGGTCTTGATAAAGGTACTGAGGCATTAGCGCAACGCTTTGATCATATTCTATATGTTTCGTGTAATCCAATAACATTGAAAAGCAATTTGGCCACTCTTTGTCAAACCCATAAGATTGAGCGTATTGCTTTATTTGATCAATTCCCCTACACCCACCATGCTGAGGTAGGGGTGTATTTGAAGCGATGTCAATAATTTCTTTCCATACTAAATACTTCGGAAAAATACTTATGTAAATGATCAGTAATTAAGCATGTTGAGCCATTAGTGATAAAAAAAACCTGCATGGATGCCAAACTCGTGCTTTGATGAGCAACCAAAAAATTATTGGCCAAGCTTATAAAACATCATGTAATTGGGGCTGTATGAAAATTTACACACGCTATTACTCTACTATTATTATCTTTCCAGTTGGTCAAGCTTTCCTTTAATGCCATTCCATGATTCCGCATCCGGTAAAGCGTCTTTCTTTTCAGTAATATTGTCCCACGTATTGGCTAACACTTCATTTAACTCAATAAATACTTGCTGATCATCTGGCACTTCATCCTCAGAAAAAATCGCATTGGCAGGACACTCTGATTCACATAAGGCGCAATCGATACACTCGTCTGGGTGAATAACCAGAAAGTTAGGCCCTTCATAAAAGCAATCTACAGGGCATACTTCAACGCAATCCGTGTATTTACATTTTATGCAGTTTTCACCCACTACAAAAGTCATGGTGTTTTAAACTCCATTTATTAATGATTGAGATACTGGTGGCTTTGTTATCTATTTTTAGAAACACCTAACAAGATGGCTCTAAGAACAGATCCTATATAAAAATAATTGGCCATTCTATCAGCTATAGAATACAAGAGTAATAGTAATCACCCTATTAGGCTTTTCAACTGATACAACATGTTAAGCGCTTGTTTAGGTGTTGTATTATCTGGCTCAACCTGTTCTAGCACATCAATAGCCGGATGTGGCTCAGATATGGAAAATAGGTCTGCTTGTTGTGTAGCTGACGCTTTTTCTTGTATACATTCGGGGTGCTGATTCAAAGGCTCGCTTTCCAGTTGATTAAGTTTTTGTTGTGCCTGATTAATGACAGCACGTGGCACACCAGCCAACTGGGCAACGTGTAAACCATAACTTTGACTCGCCGGGCCTTCCTGAACTGCATGAAGAAATATGATTCGGTCATCATGCTCTATGGCATTTAAATGAACATTCGTTACATTTTTTGCTTCATTAGGCAGCGCTGTCAGTTCAAAATAATGGGTAGCAAATAAAGTAAACGCTTTAATTGTATTCGCTAGGTAATGTGCACAAGCCCAAGCAAGGGAAAGGCCATCAAACGTACTAGTACCACGACCAATTTCATCCATCAACACCAAGCTGTTCTCTGTTGCATTATGCAGGATATTTGCTGTTTCTGTCATTTCAACCATGAATGTTGATCGCCCCCCGGCCAGATCATCAGATGAGCCAATACGGGTGAATATTCTATCGACCAATCCTATTTTTGCCCTGCTGGCTGGCACAAAGCTTCCTATATGAGCTAGCAAAACAATCAGTGCGGTTTGACGCATATAAGTAGATTTTCCACCCATATTAGGCCCTGTAATAACCAACATTCTCCGCCGATCATGCAGCGTTGTATTATTGGCAACAAAAGGCGATGCAAGTACCTGTTCAACCACAGGATGGCGACCCTGTTCGATTGTAATCCCCGGTGATTGAGCATGCTCTACTTGGCAAAAATTAAGCGTCTCAGCTCTTTCAGCCAAATTATTTAGCACATCCAACTCAGATAAAGCTAACGCACACAGTTGCAATCGCCCTAAGTGTGTGACCAGCTGCTCAAGCAATGTTTCATATAGTTTTTTCTCTCGGGCTAAGGCACGACTTTTGCCAGATAAAGCTTTATCTTCAAATGCTTTTAATTCCGGTGTAATGAAACGCTCAGTGTTTTTTAGCGTTTGCCTGCGAACATAATCAGCAGGGGCATTTTCTGACTCCCTTCGACTTAGTTCAATATAATAACCATGAACACGGTTAAAGCCGACCTTTAACGTAGAAAGATGGGTTCGCTGACGCTCTTGCTGTTCCAACTTAATCAGATAATCGCCCGCATGCTGACTGATCTCACGAAGCTCATCTAGCTCCTTGTCATAGCCTTCACTAATAACGCCACCTTCTCTTATTACTACGGGAGGATTCTCGACAATGGCTTTGGTAAGTAAAGCAAATAAATCAGGATGTTCACTGATATCATGTGCCAATGTGAATATCCGTTGATTTGCAATGTCTTTTAATAGTGCCTGTAATCCAGGCAGTTGACCAAGACCATCACGCAATCGTGCAAGATCTCGCGGCCGAGCGGTTTTTAAAGCTACCCGTGCTATGATACGTTCAATATCGCCAATACCTTTAAGCACTTGGTGAATGGCATCAAAATGAAATGCCTCCTTTATATCACTAATGACCGACTGTCGTTGATGAAGCATGTCCAGGTTTCGAATAGGTCGGTTTAGCCATCGTCCTAATAGACGGCTGCCCATTGCGGTTGCTGTATTATCCATAACATCAGCCAACGTGTGCTCACGACTACCATTAAGGTTAATAGTTAACTCAAGGTTTCGACGGCTGGCTGCATCAAGAATAACACCCTCTTCACGGCTCTCTTGAATAATGCTACGAATATGCGGTAAAGCCGTGCGCTGAGTTTCTTTAGCATATTGTATCAAGCAGCCAGCTGATTCAATGGCGGTTGATAAGTGAGCACAACCAAAACCGGCTAAATCGTTTGTTTGAAACTGGCTGGTTAATTGCTCAATAGCTGTTTGTTTGTCGAAATCCCAAGGTGGTCGTTTGAGCGCACCCAAACGTTGTTCAATCATGGGTGGCCAATGATAGCTATCATTATAAAGAATCTCAGCTGGGTTTAAGCGTTCAATTTCAGACAATAACGCTTCTTCAGTGTCCACCTCCAACACAGAGAAATAACCGCTACCGATATCAAGCACGGCCAAACCAAACAGACCATCGGTCTGTGTAATGGCTAATAACAGGTTATCTTGACGATCATCTAATAATGCTTCATCACTTACGGTGCCAGGCGTAAGGATGCGTACAACCTGTCTGTCTACCGGTCCTTTAGATGTTGCAGGATTTCCAACTTGTTCACAGATAGCAACCGATTCCCGGTGACGAATCAACTTGGCAAGATAACCTTCAGCACAATGATAAGGAATACCTGCCATTGGGATAGGTTCACCCCCTGATTTCCCTCTGGATGTAAGGGTAATATCTAAGAGATGAGCTGCCTTTTTAGCGTCATCAAAAAATAGCTCATAAAAATCACCCATGCGATAAAAGAGCATATGATGCTTGTGCTCCTGCTTGATACGTAGGTATTGCTGCATCATAGGGGTATGGGATTTAGATGAAGATGCTTGTTCCATGAATATAATTTTACTGTTTAATTGAGTATATGCAGAGGAATTAAGTGTCAGCTAAAAGATCAATACCTGACTATAGTCTAACCCTATTAGGGCTGCGCCTTAGATTGCGTTGCAAACTAACATTGACCTACAAAAAGGTTACTTCAAAAGTCAAAATTTTTTACGTCCTCAAATAATAGAATAGGTATATTTACTCGAAATTTAACGAGAAACGTTGATATACTGGTTTTAACGATATATTTTGCTTCTCAAT